>JBLING010000028.1:0-15042 GCA_047639155.1 bacterium | reverse complement strand
CTTTCAATCCGTTTGTAGATTTCATTCTTCTTTTCAACCGGTCAATTTCTTGTTTGGTTGCTTTTCTCTTTTCTCCCAATATGCCATATAGTTTTATTGCGGGGTAATCAGAAAACCTACCTTGAAATAGTGCTTTAATCCAAAATACGCGCCTACTGTTCACTCCTAATACACAAACTTTAAGATTGGTCTTGGCGTGTTCCGGTAATTTGGAGGGGAATTTTTCGAAGTAAAACCCTGCTTGATTGTCGTTGAGAAATAATGAGCCTATAGGAGTAACCGTTGGTTCATTTTTTGCGTTCACCGATGCGATAGAAACATGAAGATTTGATTTGAAACTTGTATTAAAGTGCCGTCTTATTGCGTCCCAATCTGTTTTTAAATTCATCTGCGTCAATATAACGTATATGCTTAATCGATTAGTCTATAGGCCGTTGCAGCCACAACCGAATTTGTAATATGTAAACGTTTTATTTTGGTAAAAACTTAGTTTCTCGTTCAACCCATGTTTTATATGCTTCCGAAATTTCAGATCTTAAATTCCCCTCTGATTGAAAATTGACACCATTTTCCTTTGAATACTGTACCGGATCCTTAACAAAATTAACGACAAGGTTATCGACCAGTTCAGGGTCAATCGGTTTTCCCAACCCGTTCGTTATATGATCCTCTAAGGTATACTTATCTCCAATCTCATTTTTTATATTTTCCAATAAAGCTTTAATACTTAATTGAAAGAATATGTGCATTCTTCCTGACCAGAAAGAAGGGTAGCCTTGATAAACAGGATTTAGCTTCGTTTCATAATATGCGCAGTTAACCTCTATGAGTTGTATGGTTGGTTTTGATAGCCCCAATTTGTCAAACGCATCAATGTTATAACCAAATTCATTACCAACTTCTTCGTCGACCAGCCAAAGCGGGGAGCAACCGTAGTCAAACATGAATGTAATTCGAGGCTTGATATTATTCTGATAAAATCTAGTGCTGATTGTTTCCGTTGCCAAATCGTCCTTTTTACTAAAATGAATAAAGCGTTCGAAACGCACTACTCACAAATTTGTAGTGTGTTTTCATAATAGAGATGTCTATGTCTTCCAAACCAGATTCAAATGTGTTATTTACTTTTTAGTTGTGCAAGTTCAACTTAAAAAGTTTTAGTGATTTTGGATGCGCCCAATGATTGTGTCCAAGGAAACTTTTAGCTTGTCTATGGCCCCGGAGACCGCTTGTTTTACTGTGTCAGCTTGGTCTGAAACAGCAATTGGCTTTCTACCATTAATTCTAGCTTCCAATAAACATTGTATGTCATTCTTCCCCTCTTTTTTGCCGTTTCCGTCGGATAGATGAACTTCTATTCTCGAAATATGAGATTCGAATCTATCCAATCCATCGGAGATTTGAGTAGTAAAAAAATCTTGATTTCTTTCTTCGCCACTTATGGTTTTGTCTGTATTGAATTGAATTATCATGTTTAAATATTATAGTTTTGTTTGTCTATTCTTTAATTGCTCTAAATTTGATACTGCTGCAGTTTTGTGATTCACTTGCATGCAATGGCATCATTTAGATACTCAATCTTTTGAGTGAAATTTAAACCAACGCTTTCTCGAGTTGTAGCTTGTGGTAAAGGTAGGCACTATTGCGGCCAATAACTTTTATAAAGGGAAATGATTGTTACTCGATTCGAGTAGCACCTTCAAAACATCTAAATCGCTCGAGGTGTTGCGAAGTGACGAACATAATCAGGTTTTAAAACTGCTAGATAAGTTTTGAATATCGTACCATTGTTTAAGCCCTGAAACACAAGATGCTTATGATTCCGGGACTTTCTCCATCAATTTAATACAGGCCTTTTGGGCCTTGATGATGTCTTTATATACATTCAAATCTTGGTCCGCTTTATCCACAGCATTAAAGGCATTTGTCGCTTTGATGAAATGTTTCTTGGCATCAATGGTTTGACCAAGCATAATCCGTACTTCTCCGATAGTTAGAAGATCTAGGTAATCTGGATTTTCTTTTAGTGCTATAAGCTCAATTATTTTTAACAGGCTCACCTCAGCTTTAACCCGATGTTTCTCAGCGAATTTTATTGGCAAATTGTAATCCGTGTAAAGCGAGAAATGAGTAGAACCTTTACTTTTAAGGTAGGTAATGTTTTCAGGGGATATCGACAATGCTTCGTTGAAATTTTTCAACGCGTCTTGCTCTTTTCCTTTTGTATGATGCAGGGCTAGACCTTTGTAATAGTAACCTTCCGCATTTTCGGGAGCCAGTTTAATTCCAACATCAGCGTAGGTAGACAATATAACGAAATTCTTAGTTCTTAATAAGCACTGACAAGCCAAAAGAGTAAGTGCTAAGTTTTCAGGGTCATTTTCTAGCTGAGCTATAATTTTATTTAGTGATGGCTTTACCTTGCCAGAATAATACAACGCCTTAAGTGTTTCATATGTATCACTTTTTGCCACTTTCCGTTTCGCCTTAACCACTTTACTCATTGAATAATTACTTTTTATTTTAATCCAACACCCAATTTGAAGGTGCCTTTATTAATTGAGAGGACAATATTACGCATCGAAAGACTCATTATTGCTTTTAACGTATCCTATTTGTTCATCTTTACGCTTTCTTTATAAACGCGCACGTATTTAATGAATCGAGATTTTAAGAATTACCTCTTACAAACGACTAAATCTTCAGCGTGTGAAGAAATTGAAGTCATACAATCATTGTGGAGTGGTTACGGAAATATTTTTCGTTATCAATTGTCCGATTCGTTCCAAAATACTGTTGTTATTAAGTGTATAACTCTAAACCAATCAAATGCACATCCTAGAGGTAGGAACACCGACCACGCACATAACCGAAAGGTGAAATCGTACGAAGTTGAGACCCACTGGTACGAAAAATGGAATCACTGTTGCAACAACCATTGTCGAGTGCCTAAATTCATTGGTTCATTTACGGAAGGGATAGAACAATGGATTATTTTGGAGGACTTGGATGTTCATTTCCCATTGCGTAAACAGCAGCTCGATTTGTCGGAGGTTAAAGTCTGTTTGGAATGGTTGGCTAATTTTCATGCTATCTTCTTAAATAAAAAGCCTACCGGTTTGTGGGATGTTGGCACATATTGGCATTTGGAAACGCGACCGGATGAATTTGAAAAAATTGAACATCAAAAATTAAAATCGAAAGCACCTATAATTGACGCCAAATTGAACCAATCAAAATATCAAACCATTGTACATGGTGATGCTAAGCTTGCTAATTTTTGCTTTTCGGGAAACAGCAAATCAGTAGCAGCAGTGGATTTTCAGTATGTCGGCGGTGGTTGCGGAATAAAAGACGTCGCTTACTTTTTAGGAAGTTGTCTTTCAAGTAATGTAAGCGAATCCCACCAAAACGAATTACTGGATTTCTATTTTTCAGCATTACAAAAGGCGTTTGATCCGTCTAAATTTTATTTCAGTTTCGAAGAATTGGAGGAAGAATGGAGACAGCTGTATCCAATTGCTTGTGTAGATTTCACACGGTTTTTATTTGGTTGGATGCCTTCACACCAAAAAACAAACAACTACCAACTTAATTTGATGAAGTCTGTTTTAGCTAGTTTGTAGGGTTTTGTCGATTCTGTCAAATTGAAACTTGTCCATCTGCCACCATTCACAAGTTTCATTTCTGTTTCCCAAATTTTGCTTTTAGTTTACCTTCCACAACGTACATCTGCTGTTTGTCTAAACCATGAATTATCACCTTGATCACATAACGATCCGCTTCATCTGAGATGTGCTCGATAGCGATTTTTTGGTTCGGCAATACATAGGGCATTGACAATAAATATACGTGAATAGATTGCTTCACCTGGGCGATATCACAAGGTTTTGAAATGGCAAGTTCAAAGTTATAGCTCAGTACGCCCGACTTTGGACTGCTGCGTATTACAATATCATCACTAAAAACGTCGTAAGGAATGTCGAGCATTGAGCCATCCTCAAGTTCTACTTCCAAACTCAATGTGTTGAAAGAACGTATGGAACCATGCTTATTCTGGATGATGATGAGTTGGCCAATTGAATAAGTTTTTCCAGCTCGGTAGAGTAGTCCGAGTACATATTTTTTGATTGGCTTGTATAAGATTAAAACAATAATTGCAGATAGGATGAACCCTACCAGTGGTCTGCTTACCACAATACTCGACAAAACAGCTAGTCCAAAACCTGGGGAATACACCCGTTCTATAATGTCAAATCTCCAGCGCCATTGTTGTGCCTTTATTCCATGACCTAGAGCCGGCAATATGATGCGTTTGAGAATACTGTAACCCAATCCAATGGCCAACCCGATAAGGACGGTCCAGATTACATTACCATATCCTGGGATCTCTTCATTTAGCATCTGTTGCATTTCGTTTATTGGATATTCCATTTTATCGAGATTGGTTTGTTAGAATTAAATGAGACCACAGGATTCAGCTTCCTTAATAAAAGTAGTTTGAAAAAATGGACTCAAACGATATGTACTACCCAAAACATCCTCAAGTACTCCATCTGCGACGAGCTGTCGGATCATCCTATCCGCCTTTTTCTTGTCGCGATAGTCAAATAGTTTTTGGACACGTTCAGCATCCAAGTGCTTGTGGATGATAAATTGGGCGATGAGCACCAGCCACTCTTTTTCTGCAATCTCAGGAAATGGGTGCACTACTGGAAATGAAATGCCAATTGCTTCATCTTGAAAGGAATTAATATTGTTCAACCACTGATGTAACGCCAGGCCTATCAAACCTGACGATATTTCATGATAACGATCTACCAATTTTCGCAGCTCTTTATTGCTTAGCCCATCTTCACTTTTGCCGCTCAATCTTAAGGCAAGTCGACTGGCCATATGTCGCTCAAGCAATACATCCTTAAGTGCCGTTCTATTCATCGACAGCATCGATATTCTGGGTAATGTTAAGTCCGCAAGTAGTCCTTGGCTTTCAATAAGTTTGAATGCGTATGGATTACACGTGATTATTATCCTTCCTGTATTGTCGACATTATTGATGAGCTCAACCAAGTGCTTGATGGCTTTATTCTGAACATCAGCACGACTCCACCATAGTTCGATATCCTCAAAAACGAAAATGGTACCAGCTTGGGCACTTTTTAAGATCGATTTGCCTTGACCCTTGATGCCGCTTAATTTCTCCAATGTTCTTTTAAGATCGATTATAGAAGTACTCCCAGAAACTGGTGGATGTACCTTCACTACTTTTCCGTCGCTTACTTTTTTTGCAACCGATTCAGCAAAGAAACTTTTGCCAGAAAGCGGTGCACCCAATACGATGAGGCTTGACCCGTCACCATGGTGTGGACTCATTATCGATAACGCGCGAGCCAATTCCTGGTCTCGATGTCTCAGATTGTCGATATTAGCCGCATGTTGGCCAACAAAGAGCTGTCGGTAATAGAACGGAATCTGCTCATATGCGTCGGCCGAGACCTTCAAATCATCAGTATATGTTCTTAGTGCATCATGCATGCTGATTGTACTGTTGTTCCCTGATTGAGGTAACTGTGACATGGTTGCGGACGTTGTTGAATCAGATGAGATATTGATCAATTGTTCTAAGAATTCAGATACGTTATCCGTTAATGATTCAACCCATTTTTTCAGACTATTGGACGAACTTTTTTCATTCACCTTGGGAATTACGCGGACAGCATAATCCAGCAGTGATGAGGTGTTCAAAGCACCATTGGCAGCGTGTATCATGTCCTCGATTTGTAGGCTCAATTCTTCGTTCTGAGCGGTAAATCGACTATTCAAAGACAGTAAATGTTCATTGGCTACTTTGGCCATTCGTTTTATCTCGGGAGCGTCTGTAGCGTCTTTCTGTAGGCTGACTTTCTGACTAATATTGTTGATGTCGTATTGCAGTTTGCTTAGAATCTCCATATTGTCCTGATAAGCACGGGACAGATGCTTACGGACTGGATTATGCAGAACCTCTGAAAGGAGATGCATAAAGCTGGACAAAGAATCGATTGTAATTGCCTCAATTTGGTCGTCTTGATGAATTGAAATCTCATTTAAGCTCTCTGACTTCATTAACATGAGTTGTTCCGGAAGTTTCTGTCCGGCTACTTCAGCCCAGGAAAGCAATCCTTGAATTCTGATATCGTCATATTCAAGTGGTTGGTCGACTTGTGGAACGTTTTGGAGGTCAAAGTTTGCTTTGCGTTCAAGCTGAATGAGCCAACGTTCGGTATCGTCGAGTCGCATTTTGGTAACGGTGGTCATCGACGTCTGGATTTCTTGTCCAACTTGTTCTCCAACCTGCTCGATGATTAGTTGAACACCATGCAATTTAATGTCTGTCGCCAATTTCGAGCAAAGTAAATCGGTTATTCGGTGCCAGTGTTGCGGGTATTCATTCAACTCTTCCAACAACGCCTTTCGTTGCTTTTTGCCTATCCGTCTATTCGCTCCTTTTTTATTCTTGGTATTTCCCAAGAGCACAGCGAGTTCGGAGAGCATAACACGACCAGAATTCTTCACAGATTGCTTTAATCTCAGACATACTTTGTGGATTTTCTGACTTGTCTCGTTAAAACTTTTATCCAGCGATACGCGATAATCATTGGATTGTTCACCATTGGTTGAGAAGACGCTTTCGCTTTCAATAAGTCCATCTTTTAGTATGTCTATCAATAAAGCTGTGGCGACACCAACTCTTAATTGAGTCTCTTTTGCGTTTTCTAAAAATGAATTCTCAAAATAAATCCGGACTGGCTTTTTGTATGGCTTTTTCTTTTTATCGATAGGGATATGACGACTTAATATTGGTGTAAGTTGTTTGGGGAATTCAAGAATCTTATTTCCAAACTGAACCAACCTTTCTTTCATAAAAGGGATGTCTTCTTCTGTAAAAAGATCTGTACGGTCATTATACTCTTTCAGCAGGTTTAGCTGAGTATCTTTCACGTCAGGTGCATCAATTGTATCCAAATGACGGATGACCATTTTATTGCAATCTTTAAGCAGGGCCTGAAAAATATTCTCAAAAGAAGTCAGCTCATCCTCGATTAGGTCGCTCGTGAGTCTCTCCATTTCCGCTGATAGACTGGCGAATTGTTCTTGGGTGTCTGAAGACTTAAAGGACGGAACCGGCATTAAGGCGTCCACTAGTAGGCTACTTGACAAATCCATCTCATCGTATGCTGCCAGAGCCGACTGATCCACATCTTCTCCCAGTATTGAACTGGTTTTAACCAACAAAGTAGTTGGTATAGATTTAAACATCTCGGTCGTTTTCTCGACGAAATCCTTTTCTTGTCCCTCAGGTATATCTGGTATTCCGGCCAAAATGAGATCGGCACTTTGACTTTCGGCATGCATTAAATCATAGGACGACTTCTTCGCTAGATGATTATTTATAATCTTCACAGTGGCGTCTATCCGATATGTGTCAAGCATTTTATGTATTCTGCGTTCGAATCCTTCTTTGCCTGTATCGTTGATTAGGATGACTCGGATTTTAGCCATGTTCCATTCATTGGATCGGCTGATGAACTTCACCAAGTTGAGGGTCAATTCCGCATTGTTTTTTAAGTTGTGCCACCATACATCAATTTGCTGGTATTTACCGAATTTTCGATCCCAATCATAATCCAGGTAAAGTACATTATAATCCAGTGCGATTAACTTTTTGGTCATCTGAGCAAACCAGATTGGATCTGCCGTGTTCTTTGCCCAGCCAAGCATTACCGTGTTGGGTTCAACTCCAGAGAAGCCATATGTGCTGGCTATCGACTCTATTCCTTGAAAGATATTTTTAACTTCTAGTCTACGTCCAAATATGCCAAACTCAGTTAATACGGGATCTTGAATAGATTGTTTGTGTTTGGGGAAGAGTACTTCTGCCTCCGGATTTTCTATCAAGTCGAAGTTAGAGACCATGCCCACTTTCCCAGCAATGGCTTTGGAAATTTCTATTAGATGGGGCCTGTTTTTAGTTCCACCAGAAAAAAGCAAGATGTTGGGTTTCCAGTTACGGGCGGTGTCGTCGGTTGAATCCATTTTTTGCAGGCCCTTCATAACCAAAGACGACCAAACACTAGTCCACACGTCACCGGAACTTAAAGCAATTTGCTTGCGTTGCAGATAGGCGTAGATGCCTCCAATTACCAGAAATGCAGCCACCATAGCACC
The DNA here is from genome assembly GCA_047639155.1 of bacterium. Classification (GTDB taxonomy): domain Bacteria; phylum Bacteroidota; class Bacteroidia; order NS11-12g; family UBA9320; genus UBA987. The sequence continues at coordinate 6,834 of JBLING010000028.1, read as the reverse complement.
TGGATTTAACTGGAACATGACTGCAAACGTGGCGATGAATCCCATTAAGCCGATCCAACGTTTCACCTTGAAACTTGGTGAAAAATCTGCACTCGCCCAACTTTCTAAGAAGAAAGACAGGTTAATAAATCCGTAAGCAGCAAGGTAAAACATAGAGCAGACTTCTGCAATCATATCCAACTCACCTATAAGCACTCCGAATTCGGCGATTAGCAATGTAAGCAGTAAGGCATTTCTCGGCTCTTTGTCTTTACCTACTCCTTTGCCGAAAATCATTGGCGTTATACGATCAATCGACATCGCTTGAAGAATACGTGGGCCTCCGAGTATTCCGCCAAGCGCGGAAGACAGCGTAGCTCCCCAAATTCCTGCAACCACAACGGGTGCGAAAAGCGCAATTCTCATAAGAATGTTGTAATCTGTACGCAAGGTCTCAGGATCAATGGTATATGCCATAAATACAGCCATTGCGATGTAGACTATAAAACCAACAGCAATTGCAGCGATTGTACCTACAGGTATAGATTTTTTTGGATCTTTCAAGTCACCCGACATGGCGATTCCGGCAGTAAAACCAGTAACAGCAGGAAACAGAATTGCGAAAATGGTCATCATGGAAAGCCCTTCAGGAGGGCCGAACATTGGCACTTCAGCTGGCGCTAATTCCCATGTTCCAGCAAATATGGAAACCAAGGAAATTATAATTGCCGTCATGATGAAGTACTGTATTTTGATGGCGAAAGAAGTACTGATAATTGCGATGGCTGCCAAAGTAACAAGCGCCAAAGACCCAGATATTCTAAGGCTATTGATGGATGTATCGAAACCTAAATACGCATTGAAACTTTCAGCAAAACCTACCAAATACAACGCGATACTCAACGCAGTAGCAATCCACAACGTTATACCAATTGCACCACCAATAGGCAATCCAAGACTCCGAGACAGAACGTAATACACTCCTCCAGCGCCTACTTTTTTGTCGGTCGCGATAGAGGAGATACTTAAACCTGTGCTCACCGAGATTACGTGCGCTACTACAATCAGTAGAATAGCGCCTATCAATCCCGCATTACCTACAACCCAGCCGAGTCGCATGTACATGATAACCCCTAAGATTGTTAGTATGGATGGAGTGAATACACCGCCAAATGTTCCGAATTTTTTACTTGCCATTTTATTTTTATAAAGACTTGATATGTCTTTGTCTTATCTGTATTATTCATTACAACAATTGCCGCTTAAAGGTACCCGTATAATTAAAACTTTAATGACACGTGAAACGCATACAAAAGATTCTTATTCCTTAGTTACTGGAAATCCTCTTGCCCGCATTAGGGCCTCAATTTTTGCGTCGCGTCCCATAAATAATCGATATGCCTCAGCCGGATCCATAGAGTTTCTAGGAGCGAATAAATATTTAACCAACTTGGCTGCCATATCTGCATCATAAAATCCTCCTGGAGCTTCTGCAAATGCTTCAGCAGCATCAGCTGTCAATACATCTGCCCACATATACCCATAGTATGCGGTAGCATAACCTTCTCCTGAGAACACGTGACCGAAATGCGGCGTTCTGTGACGCATCGGTAATTCTTTTGGCATGTTTAAAGCTACCAATGTTTCGCGTTCAAATTTGTCTATATCAATGTCTGTTGGGTCTACAAGGTGGAGTTTCATATCCATAATTGCCGAAGCCAAATATTCAGTTGTAGAAAATCCTTGGTTGAAAGTTGCAGCATTTTTAATTTTTGCGACCAATTCTGCGGGTATCGGCTCACCTGTTTCATAGTGGACCAAATACGTATTGATAACCTCATCGGTCGACAACCAGCGCTCTAATAATTGAGATTGGAACTCAGTATAGTCTCGAACCCCACTGTTTAGGGTTGGGTATTTCACGTTCGCAGACAAGAAATGAAGTGCATGACCAAATTCGTGGAAGAACGTTGTTGCATCATCCCAAGATACCAATGCTGCTTCCCCCGGCGCCGGTTTTACAAAGTTCGAATTGTTTGTAGCCAGAACGTTTTTCTTGCCGTCAAAAGTCGTATGACTTCGTAAGGTGTTTGCCCAAGCTCCAGAACGTTTCCCTTCTCTTGCATACGGATCCAAATACCATAGTCCAATGTTCTCGCCTGAGGTTTTATCCGTGACTTCCCAAACATGAACGTCTTCGTGGTAAACAGGTACAGTTCCGTCTGGTATCGGTGTGAAATTGTAATTAAACAACCTACCTGCTACGTAGTGCATCGCTTCTGTTAGCTTGTCCAGTTGAAGGTATTGTTTTACTTCGTCCGAATTCAGATCATATTTTTGTTTTCTTACTTTTTCTGCATAAAAACGATAATCCCAAGGCTTAATTTTTATTTTGGCAAAATTGTCATTCGCCACAGTTTGCATGTCTTCAACCTCTTCTGCTACACGCGCAATAGCTGCCGGCCATACGGCTTCCATTAAACCAATTGCGTTTTCTGGTGTTTTCGCCATCCTATCCTGCAAACGCCAGTCTGCATAGTTTTTAAAGCCCAAGACTTCCGCTTTCTGTTTACGTAGTTGTAAGATTTTTGCGATTAGTTTGTTGTTGTCATACTCGTCGCCATTATCTCCTCTAGAATAATAGTTGGTCCAAACCTGTTTGCGCAGTTCTCTTTCGGTAGAATATGTAAGAAATGGATCCATAGAAGATCGGGAATTCGTAATCGCATACTTGCCATCTTGTCCTTTGTCTGTGGCGATTTTGGCTGCGGATTTAACATACCCTGGAGATAGACCACCCAATTGCTCTTCTGTCAAAAAGGTAACATAGTTCTCTTCGTCATGTAGCACGTTATTTGAGAATTGTGTGTAAAGGCTTGACAATTCTTTGTTAATGGCTGCATATCGCGCTTTTTTCTTAGCGTCCAATTCTGCTCCGTTCATAGAAAAGCTGGTGTATGTAAGGTCTATCACCCGCTGTTGATCCACATGGAGAGGATGTTCTAATGATGCATCATAGACTGCTTTTATGCGCTGAAATAACTTTTCATTTTGGGTGATTTTCGACTCGTGTTCTGAGAATAACGGTGCCAAATCAGTTTGAATATCTCTGAATTCTTGAGAAGACATATTCGCACTTAGAATGCCATAATAACTAAAAGCACGTTTAAGAGGTGCGCCAGACCTTTCCATTTCTTCGATGGTATTTTCAAAAGTGGGGGCATCTGAATTGCTGGCAATGGCATCAATGTCCTTCAGTTTTAGTTTCATGCCTTGGAGCATTGCTGCTTTAACATCTTCTACTTTCAATTGATCAAAAGCTGGAACTCCGCCATACGGACCTGTCCATTCTGCTAACAATATATTATCGATCATTGGTGTTTCTTTATTTGCTTGATTGCAACTAAACAATGCAATCACAGTAATGATTGGAAGTATCAGGTGTTTTGTTTTAGGGTGATTTGTCATTGTGCTAAATTAAAATTAAATCACCAAAAACCGACTACACCAGTTTGGTGTCTAACTGGTGTCAATGTCGATTGTAATAAACGGATTTACGCTTCACTCCACTGAATTACTTTTTCAGCTTTATAGCTTTACTAATTTGGCGACTTCAATGGGTATGAATTTTGGCAAATAACTGAGTGTACACCCTTTTGAAACTACTTCATCTTTGTATAGACCGGTTTCTTCTCCGATGGAAATGCATCTCGTTCGATAGGTTTCTTGCCATTTGCCAATTTGACCAGCAGTAAAGTTCATTGCCCATTGCACTTCTGGCTCTTCATTTATCATGTTCTTCTCAATCGAACTTAATAGGTATTCTGTGTTCGGGTGGTTGGTTTTGCCCACCCATTTTAAACGGGCCTGATAATACCAAAAAACCCTTCTTTGCAAGGTTGAAGGACTATTTTCCCATGACCCCATCAAAGTAATTGTCTTCTTGTCTTTGGAGAGCTGGTTGGCCATTAACCAATCAATTAATTGATTTTTCTCTTCAAATTCATGGTTTTGTATCTCCAAACCAAGTATATCAATTAGCTCGTGTGACAAAAGCTTTTTGTCCATAATTAGGATTGCTAAAAGCCGATGTAAAAACTGACCAGTAGACCAGAGTTCCATTGCCAATTCATGGTCTTGTTTAATGTCTTTGGCTATTTTTCTTAAATCTCCCAGTTTGGTGGTTACCTGGTTGATTTGTGCACGTATATCTGTTGCTTTAGCAGATCGTTTCATGTCGTTTCTATTTTTCAAGTACACGTGTCCATTGTGTTTTCGTCGTGTAAGCTCAATCAACTAATACTTGATTATTTTTTGCTGTTGTTTGTTATGACTCAAATAATAAATTCCTTGAGGAAATAGAGAAATATCCATCGTTTCGTTTCGGCTAGTAATATGTTTTGACAAAACAATTTCGCCAAATGTATTATAGAGGTAGAATTCTGAGTCGGAGTCAAAATGATTTGATAAATCAAGATGAATAAAATCGCGTGTAGGATTTGGATAAAAGGCAATATGATTATCAGAAAAATTATTAATTTCACTGGACGAGGTAGATTCAAAAAGAGTTTGATAATTGTCTGCGAATTCATACGATGTTCCGCAATTCGAAACAGCATCCCAATTAATGCTCCACGTCATCATTCCCCGGAAATCAGGATAACCAGTAGCGCTTACTAAAGTGTAAGAACCCGGTTGCGTTCCGTTGCCTTTCAGATAGTCTATTGCTGTTTTTACCGTTGCTGTATCCGTAAATCCCCCACCAGCTGCTTTTGAACAAGCTGGAAGCCCAACCGCTATTTTGCTTGCAGGTAAGCCCGTAAAAATACCACCTACGGTACTAAACACTTGAATCACAGCTTCACACATCGCAACAATAAAGTCATCTGTGCCTTGCGTGTAAATTTTACGGTCAACTACATACATTGAACCGCTGTTATACAGTTGGACGTGTAGAATGTACAGAGAGTCTCTTAAAGCGTCTATAACAGGTAAGTAAGCACCCCAAATTCCTCCATATGCCGATTGTCCACCTTGAACAAAGGCAGTTTCAGGTGCCATAGTCAGTATTAATCGGTGATTATTTTGGGTATAGTAATTCGCCATTATTGCTTTAATGGCGTAGATAAGATTGATTATGGGTTGGTCAACAGGAGATGAAATTGTCCCGCCAGATACAGACAACGAACTCCCTTCAAGGTCAATATCAATACCGTCAAAATTATACGTATTGATAATCCTTGTCATGGAAACAATAAATGAGTCACGCTCTGTTTTGTTGTCTAATGAAACCGGTGCAGTTGCTCCACCTAAACTGATGTTTACTTTTTTTCCTTGGGCCTGTAATGTTTTTATTTGTGCTATAAAAGTTGCAGACGATACTTGATCTGGAACAAATTGCATGTTGTAATCGGTCCCGGATTTTGGAACAGCAAATGCAACATTTATCATATTGTATCGTGAATCGACTTGGTCGAGCTGAATGTAAGGTTCCCTGGAGGTTTGCCAGTTATGAAAATATCCAATTAAAGCTGGGTTTGGAGCCTGAGCAATTGCAACAAAAGGGATGCAACAGATTATGAAAAAGGGTGCAATCTTCTTTAAGGTGATTGCTCATATGTTATTCAGTTGTTTCATCATCCCAGTATTGTTTTTTTATTCTTTTCTGTCGGTAATAGGCAACGAATATTAGTGAAATAGGGAAGAATAGTATTATTAGAAGCCATTTTAAAATGATGGTTAGTAGACTCATTTGAGTTTTTCGGTTCTATTTCAAATTTCGAACATACCAATTATCCTGAACTCTTTTACAACATTCATCGGCATTCAATTCCTGTAGAACGGAGACTTGGGTTGAATAAACGACTTCTTTCACACGATGATTGAGTTTATCCAATTTGTAAAACCGAACGCTGTACGTTCCATTGAATATGTCGCCTCTCGAACCAATGTTTCTGTAAACAAATGAATCGTAAGAATTGTCAAAAATCAAACTATCCGGAATGGCGCGTTGAACTCTTCTGTTGCCAGGTCCGAAGTCTAATTTGTTTTGATCATATAAATCGACAATCTGTTCAAATTTCGCTTGATGTTGGGTCCACTCGTCAACATCAGGCTGGCAGTCCAGATGAGAACAACCCACCAGTACAGTGATTAATACGATTCCAAATTTGTGCGCAAACTGTTTCAATATTACTTGCGGTTTTGAGGCTTTAATACAATGTTTAAATGTATAACTTTTTGGTCTCCTCTTGGCTATGATTTGACTACGTTGTTGGGATTGGTTCTTTTTCGCACACCCAAATGTTTCTTGTGAATTTTGATTTCCCACGTTTTCCAACTGTGCCAAAGTCAGAGATTTTTAGTCCTGACTTTATAATTAATGGTTCAATATCTGAAATAGAAACAATAACAATTCTATCAGTTAGTTTTGTTGCTGAGCCTATAATATGTAAGGTTATTGAGTCAGTAGAGTAGGAGAATAAATTGTATGGAAGGTCTATAATAGCGGCATCATATTTTTTATCAAGATCTTTAATATCTGAGCAGTGAACCTTAGCTGCGTAGCTGTAATGTTCAAGGTTTTTCAGTGTGTGATTGCAGGCTTTTGGATTTATATCACATCCTTCCATATTGAATCCTGAAATGCATGCCTCTAATAGTATTGTACCTACACCACAACATGCGTCTAATAGCCGATTGGTTTTATCGCCTTTGGATGCCATACTGACAAGCGTTTTGCCAATTATCATACATATAGAATTGCTGAATGAATATGGCTTCGTTTTATGTTGGCGCCAATCTGTCTTCGCTTTTACTGTAACGCCGAAATACCAAATATTCTCGTAGAAACAT
>JBLING010000027.1:0-15149 GCA_047639155.1 bacterium | reverse complement strand
TTTCACGTGCCAGTTCCAACATCTTCGCTTCCACTTTTGGAAACTCTGTTGAAGAAAACTGATAATCACCAAAGTCAATATCATAATAAAAACCATTCTCGATTGGTGGGCCAATACCAAGTTTAACCCCTGGATAAAGCGCTTCCATTGCTTCCGCAAGTAAGTGCGCTGAACTATGCCAAAATGTTGACTTGCCATCTGCGTCGTTCCACGTCAATAACTGCAATGTTGACGATTCGTTTATGGAGCGGTTTGCGTCCCATATCTCACCGTTAACTTTGGCTGCCAATACATTTCTTGCTAATCCTTCACTGATGCTGAGCGCAACATCCATTGCAGTTGATCCCTGCGCATACTCCCGAGTACTACCGTCGGGAAGCGTAATAGTTATATTGTTCAATGTGTTATTCATTATGTCTTCAATCCTTACAAATGGCGAAGACGTGTTTTTTATTTTATTCTTATTAAAGCTTGTTTTGCTAAGTCAAAATTTGGGTCAACTTGTAAGCATTTGGTATAATGCGCTGCAGCCATATCGTAAAGTTCTTTACTCTCATGGCTTAATCCCAACATATAATGTCCCTTCGCAAATTCCGGTGCAAATTTAACCGCAATACGAAAATGTTCTATGGCTCGGTCATAATTATTTCCATCCAACATTATATAACCCGTATTGTAGTATGCAAAGTAGTGTTGTGCGTTGATGTCGATGGTTTTTTGATAATTCAATATTGCACTATCTTTCAACCCCATTTTCTGGTAAATCAAGCCAATTGCATAATAGGCTTCATCACTAAATTCATCAGCCAATAATGCGTTTCTGAAATACGTGATGGCAATTGTATCGTTTTGTCCTGCATACAGCTGACCCAATTGAAACAATGCGTTGTAATGAAACAATTCAATCTGGGTGGCTTTCTGAAATGCATTGATGGCTGCTGCAGTATCGCCATTTTCTTTTTGTGACATGCCTTGGTAAAAGTGACCTTCTGGATTTGAAGCATTCACTTTTTCTAACTTTTTTAGGACGCCTAGACTGTTCTCAAATTGACGAACGAATAAGAAAAATTGCCCCAATTTAACCAGGGCTTCTTCATTTGTTGGATCTATTTCAACTGCTTTTTCATAATCCTCCAACGCCAGCTTGGTTTCATTTAATCCCATATGAACCCCCGCACGACTAACAACATAAGTTGCGTTTTTTGGATTCATTTCTATGGCTCTATTAATGTCATTCAGTGCCAATTTTAATTTTCTGTCCTTTACTAGCTCCATTCCACGCTGGTATCGGTAATTATCATTGTCCGGATATTTGTTAATTCTTTTAGACCATTCCTGAACTGCGAGCGTCTGAGTTGTATCGTTAAACAAGGGGTCATTTGATGACTCACCCAACCAATTTTGACAAGAACTTAAACTGAGTCCTACACCAATAAGAACAAGAAGTATTTTGAAATATTTCGCCATTTTTATTATGGGTCGAATTTCGATAATTTTGAGGACTAAAGAACAGAAACATCATGCCTTTTTACCATCGTCTAGGAGATATACCACAAAAGAGACATACTCAGTATCGTAAGCCAGACGGAACGCTGTATGCTGAAGAGCTTATTAGTACTGAAGGTTTCTCAAATATTTTATCGTTGGTGTACCACTGTCACCCGCCTACATTGGTAAAAGATATTGGTGACCCAATTGACAAACGTCCTCAATATGTTGTAGAAAATAACCTACGCCATCGGAGCTTTTTGACATTCAATACGAAACCAAACGATGATTACATTGAGAGTCGTGTGGTGCTGATGGGTAATCGCGATTTGCTTGTAACCTCTGCCGCTCCTTCAAAAAGCATGACGGATTATTTCTTTAAGAACACAGATTCTGATGAAGTAATTTTTGTCCATGAAGGAACTGGGACCTTGAAAACAATATACGGACAAATTAAATTTGGGTATGGAGATTATTTGGTAATTCCGCGTGGTACGATTTATCAACTTCATTTTGACAACGAAAAAAATAGATTGTTCATTACCGAGAGTTTCACGCCTATATATCCACCCAAAAGGTACTTAAATAAGTTCGGGCAATTCTTGGAACACAGTCCGTATTGTGAGCGAGACATCCGTTTACCCGAAAACTTGGAGACGAACGACGAAAAAGGAAGTTTTAAGGTAATGACCAAAAAGTCAGGCTACATATTCCCGTATACGTTTGCAACGCACCCTTTCGATGCTGTTGGATGGGATGGATATGTGTATCCTTACGCCTTTAATATTTCAAACTTTGAGCCAATCACCGGTCGTGTGCATCAACCACCTCCAGTGCATCAAACCTTCGAAGGACACAATTTCGTAATCTGCTCTTTTGTGCCTCGCTTATTTGATTATCATCCAGATTCAATTCCTGCACCTTACAATCATAGTAACGTTGACAGTGATGAAATTTTATATTACGTAGACGGTGATTTTATGAGCCGTAAACATGTTGAACGTGGAATGATTACACTGCATCCAAAAGGTATCCCACATGGACCTCACCCAGGAACAGTGGAAAAAAGCATCGGTCAAAAAGAAACTAAGGAACTTGCGGTAATGATTGATCCGTTCCATCCATTAAGCATCACTGAAGAGGCAATGGCCATGGAGGATGTTGATTATTGGAAGAGCTGGGTTGATTAGAAGGTTGGGTCGCTAACGCTGTTGGGGCGCTTCGCTTTTGGCGCATTGGATAGAGTACGTTATTCAGAGTTTTCGACGCAGGAGGGAACGAAGAATCTGTTGAATTTTGCACCAATATTAAGTGAAGTCTTGAGCAAACGCAGAGTCTGTTGATTTCAGATGATTTTGGCTGAGAGACATGGTTCCTTGTGACAAGCGAACTACCATTCTGTGACAATTTTTTAAAATAGCCGCTTTACATTCGTTCAGTGAAGCTTTTTACCACAGTATTCTTGTTATTACTTTTTTGCACAGTTTCGGCTCAACATGAGGCTGATGTGTGGTGTTTTGGCGATGGTGTTGGACTGGATTTTAAATCATCACCGCGTGACGCGTTTCGCACGACGAAAACATTTTATTCGCTAGAAGGAACTGCATCAATTTCGGATTCAACAGGGAGGCTGCTATTCTATACCAACGGAGATTCAATGTGGAATAATGATCATAAGTTAATGGCAAACGGATATGATATCGGTGTTTAAAATGACCCCTTATTTTTGTCGAGTTCTCAAGCTGCTTTGATCGTTCCAAAACCCCGAAGTACAACTGAATATTACATCTTTACAACAGACGACGCTGAACACAAACTCAAAGCGGGCTAAAGATATTCTATCGTGGACATGTCTTTAAATCAAGAAAAAGATGCGGTAGTGTCAAAAGGAATCAAGTTGCTCGATAAAGTCATTGAAAAACAAACTGCAATTTTACATGACAATTGTGATGACGTTTGGATTATTACCCATGGGTACGAATCTGATGCGTTTTATGCTTTTCCGCTGTCTGAATCAGGGTTGAATACAACTCCAGTCATATCACACTCGGGACAGGTGCAAACAGGTTCGGATAAAGTACCTTTTGAAGGTGGGACAAAGAATTACAGTCCAGAAAGCATGGCAAAAGGGTACATGCAATCTAGCCCAAACGGTAAAAAAAATCGTGGTCTTGCCCTTCACGGATCATCACAGGTATCCTGGTCTGGTTGAAGTCTTCAGTTTCGACAATGCCTATGGTCAAGTGACTTTGGATTATACAGTCGAGGATGAAGATTCATTCACATATTATGGAGCATCTTTTTCGCCGAACAGTGAACTATTGTACTTAACTGCTGGTTGGCACGGATTGTATCTGCACCAATACAATATGCTGGCAACGTCGAGCTCCGCGTTTGTCGCTTCTCAGGTTGGTTATTCATGAGCTTCCGGCTATAACTAAACCTTCTATTTTTGGCGGTTTGTCTTTGGCGGTAGATGGGAAAATCTATATTTCAACTGGTAAACAATGGATGGATGTTATTCATTTCCCAGATGTAGGTGGATTGAGGTCCACTTATGAACAGCAGTACTTGACTTTACCTTTCTTCTCTAGACATAGCGTACCCAATTTTATGCAAAGCTATTTTTTACCGGAATAGGAAGATTCTTGTTTGACAAGTAATAAACAGGATACCACCATTGCCAATGAAAATTACTTTTATATAACTAATGCGTTCTCACCTAATGGAAATGGTTTAAACGACCAATTTTGATTTGCCGGAAATACTTCTAGAGAAGCAATACTCCAAATTTTTAATATGTAGGGAGAAAAGTTGTTTGATAAATCAGGAGACCATCCTGCTTGGGACGGTGTTTATATGAAAAAACTTTGTCCAGCTGGACCGTATTTGTACATCATAAACTTTATTTATGACCTGAATCGAGACATGCAAAGACACGGCACGGTTGTGTTGGTGGATTAGGGCGCTACGCTTTTGCGGCGCTAACGCTGTGGGGGTATTGACGCTGTTGGGTTGTTTGAATGTTGCTTCTATGGCTGGCTAAAATGAAAATTTTAAGACTCCAATGCAATCAATTTCTTAGAAGCACGGTCACAAAGAAATTTTAATGAAACAGGACCTGCGTCTCTTATCTGCACAGTATGAAAGATTATTACCTCTTCAAATTCATCTGATGGTTGAATGGCAAATCCTTGAAATTGATGCTCTTTGATTTTGCCGAATTGAGCCGTTAAAGTGTTGAAAAAATCTTTGATATCATCGGAAGTAAAGTCAACTGAATCTATAAATGACAACATAACATTATCGTAATCCTTGTCCTCGATTTGATGAAGTGTACTGTAAAATCCTGGAATAAAATCTTTAATTTCTTTAAGAACGTCGTTTGGGTAAGACATTTCCCAAGTACGGCCATTCAATAACTGAACAGAGACATTTATAGAGTTATATGCATTTTTATTTGATAACTTTTTGTAAAAGAGATAAGCAATATTGCCAAGATGAGAAGGCCAATGTGACGTGTCTTGTTCAAATAGGGCGCTCTCTGTGACTTTTATTCCTATAGATATTTTGTCAGTTGAATTGTCAAATTGAGTTTTAGTAATTTCACAGTTACCACCATAAGATTCAACTATTTCATTGGTGGCCTGCCAATTCGTCGTCAGTCAAAGTTGAAGATGAGCAAGAAAATAAGAGGAATGGAATAAAAAGAAAGAGTTTGTTCATGGGAGTAATTTAAACAAAACTAATAATATTTAAATCAACAATCAACAGATTCTTCGCAGCCTCTGTGGTCGAGCCCTCTGAATGACGTACTAGGTAGTCAGCAATCATAAATTACCAATCTGAAATCTTTGGTTAAACGCCCAAAAACACTTTCACCGCAACCCAATACTCGGCATTATCACCTTCAGAAGTCCACAAAGCACTTGAGCCATGTCGACCAGCACCTGTCGGTATAAACTGTGTTTTGTCAGCACTTTTAATGTTATCGAAAATTGCCTTGGTTTGACCAGCCTCACTTTTAGACGACGTCAAGAATGATGGTTTGTCTAGCGCTTTTACGGCTGTGGCAACGCTTTCGCTAGTCAGGTATTCCCCTGGACTAAACGACAACACCTTGTCAACCTTATCATTTTCTGCAGCAATTTTGAGTGCCAATGATGAAGAATATGAGCTCCCCCATAGAATAACGTTCTGTTTGTATTCGGCAGAGAAATTAGCAATTACGGCTCTGATATCTTGCTCTGCGTCCAAAAATGATTGACCTTTACCTTCTGCTTGTGCATTCGCTGCAGTTTGGTTTATTACCCCATTGATGGCTCTCCCTGATCGTTGGTCAAGCGCAACACAATTGAATCCAAGTTCATTTAAAGTCACTGCGATTCCGATGTATTCACCTCTACTCCAACCTGCCTGATGGCATAATATTATAACAGGCTTGTCATTGTTGATGTGATACTGATCAACAGTCATATCCAAACTATCCTCCGACTTAATGGTAAATGTTTTTACAAATGCCGTGTCCTTTATTTCCTCAACCTGATTGTTATCGTTGTTGTCAGGTGCTTCATCTGACGTGCAAGAAACCACTGCAGTGCTAAGAATAAGGGCGGATACAAACGTTAATATTGACTTCATACTACTAATTTCACACGAATATACCTGTGATTATATCGATGGTTGTAAAGATGGGTCATTTTTGAGTTAGATAATAAATATCTTCGTCGCGTGTCGAGGAAACAGCTTATCGGAAGGATATTAATCGTGTTGTACGTGATATTCACATTGTGGTTTTTTATGCCAATTTTGATCGAATTACTTGCCGTACCACCCAAAGGTGATGAAGTTGGCCTCACAACACTTATCTGCTTTTTATTGATAAATGCGTTTTTGTCACTGGGCTTATGGAAAAATAGGGAGACCATAAATACATCCAAACTCTTCAGATGGATTACGTCACTTCAAATTTCATTGTTGGCGATATTGATCAGTTTGTTTACCTACTCCAGCTGGATTCTTTTAGTTGCAACCATCGCAATTTTCTATCTATGGCTAAAAAAGTTGGTGCAGGGTAAAACCACAATCCGCCAAAACCTTAGCTGGACTTCTCTATTTTCTTTTGGGTTATCGATATATGTCTTAATTCAGTTACTTCCTTAACTGGCTGAAATCTTTCTTGCTATAAGAACCTTCAGGTTGCTTATCATTTTGCTTAAATACTTCACAATTCTTTCATTTTACGATAACGTTCAAGTAACATCATCTTGTGACGTTTGTACCAACAAAAACGAAAGAATAAAATGATTAAATCTAAATTATGCCTAGTAGCATTCCTAATGATGTTTATGGGCAGTGCGATGTTAAGTTCTTGTGGTGAAGACCCTGTTGATCCGCCTGAATGCAATACTACATTCACAGAGTCTACAGTGTTAGATGGTGATGGCAATGTAATTGAAAACATTACAACTATTACAGATGGTTGTGGTAAAGGCACAGGAACCATGACATTCACAAAAGATAGAACATGGGTGTTAAACGGTCTTGTATTTGTAAATTCAGGTCAAACTTTAACCATTGATCCAGGTACATTAATTAAAGGTAAATCAGGTCAGGGGGATAATGCTTCCGCATTAATCGTTGCACGCGGAGCTATTATAATGGCTGAAGGAACTGCTGCTGAGCCTATCGTTATAACAAGCGAATCAGATGGAGGTCAGTTGCCTGCAACTGCCCGTGGATTATGGGGTGGTTTAATAGTATTAGGTAAAGCTGGTTTGAATAGCGCTCCAGGTGAGTCTGCAATCGAAGGAATTCCAACTTCAGAAGCTAGAGGTTTGTACGGTGGTTCTAACGACGCCGACAACTCAGGTAAACTGGCTTACATCTCTATCCGACATGGTGGTACCGACATCGGTGCGGGTAACGAAATCAATGGCTTAACTTTAGGTGGTGTTGGTTCCGGGACAAGCATTCACCACATCGAAATTGTTGCAAATAATGACGATGGCGTAGAGTTCTTCGGTGGTACAGTAAATGTGAGCAACATATGTATTTCGTATTGTGGTGACGACAATGTGGACTACGATGAAGGATGGAGAGGAAAAGCGCAATACATATTTGTAAATCAAGATCCTGCTGCTGGTGACCGTGGTGGTGAGCACGATGGTGGAACAGATCCAGAAGATGCGCAACCTTATGCAACGCCTATGCTTTACAACTGTACGTATATAGGAAATGGAAGTGGAAGAGCTTTAACTTTTAGAGATAACGCTGGTGGTGAATATCACAACTCGATTTTTCAAAACTGGAGCAAAGGTATTGACATCGAAGACCTTCCTGGGGATGGAGAAGATTCTAAGAAAAGATTTGATGCAGGTCATTTGAAAATCGTTGACAATATTTTCTATATGGTGGCTGGAGATGACGCTGCTAAAATCATTTTAAGTGCCAGTTCTGACGCAACATTGGCAGGTGTCGATTTAAGTGGTACTCCAAATTCATCTGGAAACAAAATTGAAGATCCAGTATTGATCGCTGGTGTACCAACAAATGGTGTAAGTGCAACCGGTCTTTCGGGTGACGACTTCATCAAAAATGTATCATACAAAGGGGCATTCGAGCCAGGTAAAGATGCTTGGATCAAAGGATGGACGAAGACTGACGCTGACGGTCTAGTAAAATAATTTGAAGATAAGTACATATTTAATTAATGAAACTGCAATCTTGGATTTACACCAAGGTTGCAGTTCTATTTTGCCATTTTTTTAACCAATTAGGAATACGTTAATAATGAAACAAGGAATTTTATCACTGAGCTTAGTAATATTAGGACTACTAAGTTTTGGTCAAAATGGGACTATCCGAGGAACAGTAACCCAACAAGAAGATGGACAACCCGTGTTTGAGGCGTTTGTGAAAATTGTCGGTAGTACAAATGGGACAATCACTGATTTTGATGGACAGTATGCGATTGAAGCAATTCCAGGTATTTACACCCTAGAAATCACACATTTGACATTCACTACGCGAACATTCACAGATATTACAGTGTTGACGGGCAGTGTAACCGTTATTGACACAAAAATGGGCTACGGTGAAGCAAATACTCTCGGGACTGCAGACTTGAGTTTAAGAAGAAAAAGGGTTGAGGGAGATGACGCAATCATCTCAATGGTAGCCAAGCAAAAGGTAGTAATGAGTGCAATCGGTAAAGAGCAAATGACTAAGCAACAGGCAACATCTGCTGGTGACGCACTTAAGCGGGTTACTGGTATTACTGTAGAAGGCGGTCGATATGTCTCTATTAGAGGATTAGGAGATCGTTACAGTAAAACAGTCTTGAATTCATGCGAAGTGCCAAGTTTGGATCCAGACCGTAACTCCGTACAGATGGACTTATTCCCAAGTAATATCATCAGTAACCTTCAGGTATTTAAGACATTTATGCCAGAACTCCCTGGTGATTTTAGTGGAGGGTTGATTAATATTACAACGAAGGAGTTCCCAGATTCGTTGATGTTCGAGTTTAGTTCTTCTTTGGGTGGGAACTCCCAATCTTTTATGAATAGGAATTTCATAACCTATACAGGAAGTGCAACAGACTTCCTTGGATTTGACAATGGTACACGAGATATGCCAACTTTGGCGCGTCAAGCCGATGTACCAAATGTGAACCCAAATCCAGGTGCCGACAACAGTCAACTTGCGGCATTGTCGAAAAGTTTTGGAACTGATAATGCGGTTCGAACAACAACTGGAGGTGTTAACCAAAGCTATTCACTAAGCTTTGGGAATCAAAAGAAAATTAACAGTAGGCCTTTTGGATATTTATTGGGTGCCAGTTATAGAAGAAATTTTAGCTTTTATGACGACGGTGAAATTGGTCGATACAATGCCGTATCCTCCACAGATCTGAACCCGCAGTATGATCTACAAGATGTTCGGTCTAACGATCGCGTGGTGACTGGTTTGTTTGGTAACTTCAACTATAAGATAAACTCAACCAATAAAATTGGGTTGAATGTGATGCGTAATCAGAGCGCTGAAAAAATTACCCGTGTATTAACAGGGCGATGGGCAGAAGATGGCCCGTTATCTGAAGATAGAATTTTTAATTCTCAAACGTTGCAATTCTTACAACGTACTCTAACAAATATACAGTTGAAAGGTGAACACCAAATTGAAGATAAAAGCAATAAAGATTTACGTGTAATTTGGATATCGTCTCAAACTTTTTCACAACAAGATGAGCCAGATTTGAGATTCTTTGCTTACGACTATGTGGTAAACGGTAAAGATACAAACTATGCCATAAACAAAGCGGCATATAATACCCCAGCGAGATACTATCGTCAAATGAACGAATTGAACTGGGATAATAGAGCCTATTTAATTGTTCCCTTGAAACGTAGATTTAACAAAAAAGCAGAGTTTAAAACAGGATTCTCTTATTTATATAAAAACAGAAAATTTAGAGAAACACGATTTGACTATTCAGAGGTGACAGACTTTAATGGAGACATGAACGAATTTTATTCACCTGAAAATATGAGCATTGAACGATGGCCGTCTGAAGACCCTAATTCATATACCTATATCAAAGGACACCCAAGAGGAAATGACAAAAACAGTTACAATGGGAAACAATCGGTTGTGGCTGGTTTCGCTCAAATAAATACACCTTTTATTAGTAAAAAATGGAATTTTACTGGTGGCTTAAGAGTTGAAACGACCAATGTGTTGGTTGAGTCTTTATTGGCAACGGAAGAAGATGGTGTACTGGATAATGTCGACTTCTTACCATCGTTTAACTTTACGTATAACTTTATTGATAAGGAATTGGTTAAAGATGATCCTACCTCGCGTCGTATTGGTAATTTAAGATTCGGATTTTCACAAACCTTAGCCCGGCCAACGTTTAGAGAATTAGCCCCATTTTCATCCTTCTTCTTTACAGGGGATTACGTTTTGATTGGAAACCCTGAGTTAAAACGTACCTTGATTCAAAATTTTGATGTGAGATATGAATTGTATCCAAGTCGTGGTCAAAGTTTCTCTGTTTCTGGATTCTATAAGAAGTTCCATAACCCAATTGAACAAACACAAAACCCAAAAGCAGCCAATACTGAGATTACGTACAAAAACGTTGGTAATGCAAACTTATACGGCGTCGAACTTGAATTTGTGCAAAACCTATCGTGGGTCAGTTATAAATTAGAGAATTTTAAATGGGGACTGAACGGGTCACTGATTAAAAGTCAAGTAAAGGTAGACAGCCTTGAATATGCAGTTCGTAAAGAAATTGATAACAACGCATCGGAAACACGTCCGATGTATAGTCAATCACCTTACATATTTAATACCTATTTGAATTTTGAAAACGATTCAAATACTTTCTCAGCCAACGTGAGTTTCAATATCTTCGGGAAACGATTAGCACTGGTAAGCCAAGGTGATTTACCCGATGTATATGAAATGCCAAGACCATCACTAGATGTAAATCTTTTTAAATCTATTGGACCAAAATTTCAATTAACTGCTTCCGTTAAAAACATTCTGAATCCCCGCGTGCGATTAATTCATGAATATGCAGGTCAAGAATATATTTACTCTGGGAACAATGCTGGCATTAGCTGGAGTTTCGGATTGAAATATAAGATCTAATTCGTCATTTTATGAATAGACGTTTTATACGTATTCCAAAGCATAAGCTACTGTCTCAGCGGACGGTAGCTTGTTGCATTTCATGCCTTTATTTACAAGGGTTTTCAACAGAAATAAAAAGTAAAAACCAAAGCAGTTAAAAGCCTACTTTTGCGGCTTCAAAAAACAGACATGCAATCTATACGTAACATTGCCATTATTGCCCACGTTGACCACGGTAAAACAACATTGGTCGATAAAATCATTCAAGCAAGCAAACTGCTTGATGACCGAAAGGAAGTAAAGGAATTGTTGCTGGATAGCAATGATCTGGAACGCGAGCGGGGAATCACCATTTTGTCGAAAAACGTTTCGGTTAATTATCGCGATACCAAAATTAATATAATCGACACACCTGGTCACAGTGATTTTGGTGGTGAGGTTGAACGTGTGCTTAAAATGGCTGATGGCGTTTTATTGCTAGTTGATGCGTTTGAAGGTCCAATGCCACAAACACGTTTTGTACTGGGTAAAGCGGTTGAATTGGGATTAAAACCTATTGTTGTTATCAATAAGGTAGACAAAGAGAACTGCCGCCCCGACGAAGTACAACAAGACGTCTTTGAATTAATGTACAACCTTGATGCGACTGAAGATCAGTTGGATTTTGTTACGTTGTTCGGAAGTTCAAAACACGGTTGGATGGACCTCGATTACAATAACGAAACGGATAACTTATGGCCGTTGATGGATGCTATCGTGGATGTAATTCCTGAAGCTCCATACAGAGAAGGTACTCCACAAATGCAAATCACATCTCTTGACTTTTCTTCTTTCAAAGGAAGGATTGGCATTGGTAGGGTTTGGAGAGGCGACTTATCGGTTGGTAAAGACTACATGTTGTGTAAACGTGACGGTGTTCAGAAGAAAGTAAGAATTAAGGAACTTGACGTTTTTGTTGGATTGGGGAAAATGCCAGTTCAAACAGTACGGTCTGGTGATATTTGTGCGATTGTAGGACTTGATGATTTCGAAATTGGCGACACACTTGCTGATTTAGAAAACCCTGAAGCGCTTTCACGAATTAAAGTGGATGAGCCAACGATGAGTATGTTGTTTACCATTAACAACTCTCCGTTTTTTGGTAAAGAAGGTAAATACGTAACCTCTCGTCACTTACGTGATCGTTTGATGAAGGAAACGGAGAAGAACTTAGCACTACGTGTTCAATTAACCGACACAGAAGACAAGTTCGTTGTTCATGGTAGAGGAATTCTACACTTAAGTGTATTGATTGAAACAATGCGTCGTGAAGGTTACGAACTACAAGTTGGTAAACCACAGGTTATCTTGAAACAAGTTGACGGTGAAACGCAAGAGCCATACGAAACTATGGTCATCGACGTACCTGAAGAATTTTCAGGGAAAGCCATTGAATTGGTGACGATGAGAAAAGGTGAATTGTTGGTTATGGAACCTAAGGGTGATTTACAACACATCGAATTTGATATTCCTTCTAGAGGAATTATCGGTTTAAGAAATAATATGCTCACTGCAACGGCTGGACAGGCGATTATGTCGCACCGTTTACGCGGTTACGGATCAATTAAAGGAGATATACCAACACGTGCGAAAGGTTCGTTGGTAAGTATGGAACAAGGCCAAGTATTGGCGTATTCCATAGATAGAGTTCAAGACCGCGGAAGATTTTTCGTAGGTCCTGGCGATAAAGTTTACAAGGGTCAGGTTGTTGGCGAACACACTAGAGTAAATGACTTAGAATTAAACTTGATAAAAGGTAAAAAAATGTCAAACGTCCGGTCTTCCGGTACTGATGACGCTGCCAAAGTATTCCCTAAAGTTGAGTTTTCGTTAGAAGAGGCAATGGAATACATTAAGGAAGATGAATACCTTGAAATCACTCCAGAAAGTCTGCGAATGAGAAAGATTTAATCTTATTCAGACAGAACAATAAAAAAGGCGCACTTCATTTGAAGGGCGCCTTTTTTATTTGCAATATTTTGGTTTAGTAATTTATGGGTTCAAGTCGAAGCTCCATGCTACCTTCTTTTCGATAATATTCTATAATAAGTACGTGACCAGGTTTGGCGGGCATAAATCCGATTGATGTCGCTTCAGTTTCAAGTGATAATTTGTCAGAGGTATATTCATCCTCTGCTTTGATGTAGCTAATAAAGTTAACTACTGCCTCTTTACGCATCTTCCCTTTTACTTTCTCTCTATCGATATAGGCGAAAGTGACAACTGAATTATCGTCGTTGTTTTGCGTAAACGCATAATCAAAAAGGCCTTCTGATTTCAAAACTTTCGCGAGTAAATGCTGGCTTACTGTTCCATATCCTTGCGGTAAATTAACAGTACTTACGCGCTTCTCATGAATATCGACATCCGATAATTTGTAATCCTCGCCTATTTCAATAACAATAATATTTCCAATTCTTATCTCCATTGATCCAGCGTCTGTACTAACATTCCCAGAACTAGCAGCCAAGATTTGCATGGCAATACCACCTGCACTTACTTGTTTTTTATACTGTTCGCCAATCGCTAGAATTTTGCCATCATCAGTTTGGATAATTTTGTGAAAATAGACGTAGTATTTGCCCAAATCCCTTTTCTCTTCTGCACTAACCATACCGCCGATATCCCGGCTCCAAGAAATATAATCTTCAGAAATTTCGCTTCCGTCGGGTGTAATCACTTTTATGAAAAGTCCTTTGCTATCGCTCTTCATTGATTTGTCCTTGATATCGTAGTATTCCCCTAATATCACGATTTCATCGTTTTCTTTTTTATACGTGGCACTATGCGCTAGCATATTGTAACGTGATGTTTGAAGGGGTATTCTGAATTCTTCTTCTCCATCCGTGGTAATACCCGTTAGGTCAAAGGTGTAATCTCTTGACATAACACCTTTAGACTTCGCAACTTGAATCCAGATTTGATCGTCACTGTTGCCTAAATAAGTACCCGCTTCAATCTTCATTTGGTTGGTAGGTGTGTAAGTCCATTCGATTTCACCTGCGTTATTTAATCCCTCTATCGAATACTTATACTGCTTGTCTTTAAAGTTATGAATGTCAATAAATAAGCTTTTGTTGATGGCTTGAACATTGGTGTTTTCTTGGTCGGTATTTATTGAATTAGAATAACCCAAGATTTCGTTTTTATTCGCCTGTCTAGTTTCTTTAGATGATAGTTCGCCAGATGGATCCATCGTTCTATAAGAAACCATTTTTGACTTCACGTCATAAAACTTAAACAAGATGTTTTTTTCGTTATACGCTGCTTCAAGTAGGTAGGTCGTTTTTGGTTCAATGATTTTATTTGTCGCTTTTTCTTCAAGATCCTCATTCAAGATTACAATTTCATATGCGTTGTTTTTTCGGCTTACTTTTTCTGAGAAATAGAAATAAAAATACCCTTTAATGACGTTGCCTTCAACGATTGTTCCTGAGTTCTTTAAGCCACCTCTGGTAATGTTTTCAAAGGAATAAGTTTGCGCCTCTGCCATGGTCACTATTGTTACCAATAGTGCAATTAGCGTTGCTTTAAATGTTGTTCTGAGTTTCATGTGTAATTATTTTAGTGGAGATATTTTATAGTTCTATAGTGTTTCCCTGTTCTTAAATCAAATTTTGAAAAATATTCAGATTTGTAATAGCTTAGCTCTTCTCGATCCCCTTTGCTATATGCAATTTTTATAAGGGCAAACATCGACTCCTCATCTACAAAAGATTCATCGTATGATTCCATAGCGAGTGTAGAAAACGCATCAACAAAATCTTTGAAACGCATCCCAAAAATCATGCTTGACAATGCGTAATGAGGCGCCGACATTGAATCATTTGGAAAGGTAAATACGAGACCCGTTTTATGCTTTTTTCTGGCATATACAACGTCTGCCAATGCCTGGAAGTTTTTCTTTTTGACGTAAATATTTTCATCGCCATCTTCGAGATGTTTCCATAAGGTCAGCAGCGCCAAATCAAGAC
>JBLING010000026.1:0-15521 GCA_047639155.1 bacterium | reverse complement strand
GAAGTTTTCCTACTAATCGGGTTAAAGCCACTTAAAGGAGATAAATCTGTAAAATGGCAACATGCCCCAAAATTCCAGATTCTTAAGGTCAACAGTAATTTTGAAGTCGAAGAACTTGAAACGATTGAATTCCCACATGTTATGGCAATCAGTTATTTTAACATTTTAACTCAAGATAGAGACCAGGAATTTGAGGGTGAAGGTGACGTTTTGGATATATCACAAGGACAACTCTCGATTGTGTTTTCTCCAATCAAAAGCATTTTAGCTAAAAAACTAGTGAACCCTGACCCAGCGGATCAAACCATGGTTCTAATAAATGCTGATGGAAGTATTGCAAATAAGATCCCAATGAAAGTCCCTACCAGTGGTTGGGTAATCGAAGATTACGCAATGAGCTATGACGGTAACGACATTTATTTCTTTGGACCAGCAAAAGACGAGGCATATGTGAGCAGTTTACAACCTTCGAATTCACCTTTGTCTGGCAGATCAGAAGTGAAAGCGATTAAATATCGCGACTACCAAATAATGAAAATCACCAACGGAGAATTTAGTTGGGCAAACACTACAGCATTAGAAGAGTTTTCTGTGAAAGCGGTTACACCTCCTTCGCAGAAAAAATCTCCAGAGTATAAAAGGGAAACTTTTTGAACGCAACTTGGTATACATAACTCCGGATGGGGAGTTAATTCTCTCTGGCCAGAAGTACACAATGAAAAATGTACCAGATCCCGTCGATGCCACAAAAACGATCAAAGTAAAAGATGCCTATAAAGACTTGGTTATGTTTCATTTCGACAACCAGGGACAACTAAAAGCGCAGTATGGTATTAAACGCGACAAGAATAACAAATGGTCCAAATCAATATTAACACCTCAAGATGTTGCATTAAGTGGAGACGGTAAAAGTCTTTACTGGACGTATGGTGAACTCAAAGGAATGAGACAAGGTGTTGAAATTGGCGGAGGACTACTTGAACTAACAGGTGGGTCAACGTTATCTAAATCCAAATTGTTGTATTACCCTGCAGTAGCAAGAATAGATTTGGAAGCAGGAACAATTGGAGACTTTGTCCCATTAGGTGCTGACGAAAACGGCAAACAGATTTATTATACCAATCCTGAATTCCCAAGTCTAATGTCGCCAGACAGAACGAACTTAACCTTCATTGGAGAAAGCAAAAATGGGAAAACAATTTGGTTGGGTAGAATGAACTTGGAGTAGTCCAAGTTTTTGCCTTATTTTAAAGGCTTTTTAAACTGGCAGAACAGAGTACTATGTGCCATTTCTGTATCATATGTGTCATGTAAGACTACAGTCTGGTGTATCCATGGGATATCGACTTTAATTGTCGAGTATTGAACCCAAAATTTAGCAACACCGGATGACGAATATTACCAAATCAATTCACCCAAAAGGGCTATACGTACTTTTCTTTACGGAAATGTGGGAACGTTTTTCCTATTACGGCATGCGTGCCATTTTTGTATTATATTTAGCAGCCAAGGCCACTGGGGTAAACCCCGGAGTCGGCTGGGAAAAAGCGGATGCATTAGCGTTGTATGGCTGGTATACCATGATGGTTTACGTTTTGGCGGTACCAGGTGGGATAATCGCGGATCGCTTTCTCGGACAGAAAAAAACAGTAATGCTAGGCGGGTTTTTGTTGTGCATCGGTCATTTTATATTGGCATTTGATAGCATAACAGCGTTCTATATTGGATGTGTTTTTATCGTGTTGGGTGTAGGTGCGCTCAAGCCGAACATTTCCTCAATGGTTGGTTCACTTTATAAGAAGAACGATCCAAATAGAACAAAAGGATTTACCCTATTCTACATTGGAATCAATATCGGGGCATTTACGGCACCACTATTGGTAGGGTATGTGGGTGAAAAGATCAATTGGCATTATGCCTTTGGTATGGCTGGAGTTGGCATGTTGATTGGCCAAATTGTTTACATACGTGGACAGAAATACTTAAAGGGGATTGGTGACTTCATACCTAAAGTAGTAGATGCCAATTCCGGCAGAATAGCAAAAGTTCCACTTACGAAGATTGAAAAAGACAGGATGATTGTTTTGGGCCTCACCTTTCTAATCGCCATTATTTTTTGGGGGGCATATGAGCAAGCAGGCGGACTAATGAATCTATTCACAAAGGAGTCTGTAAATCGGTCACTTGGGAGTTTTACCGTACCCACAAGTTGGTTCCAAAGTTTACATGCCTTCTACGTTATTCTGATTGGTGTACCAGTTGCTTATATCTGGAACCAATTGAGGAAAAAAGGCAAACCAAGTTCAACAGTTTTTAAAATGGGAATTGGCACCATTGTGACTGGGTTGGGATTTATCTTTTTAGCAAAGGCGGCATATGATGCTTCAACGCTGACAACTGGTCAAGCCTCTATGTTATGGATTTTGGCAGCATATCTTCTTCATGTTGTCGGAGAGTTAAGTATTTCTCCAATCATTCTAAATTTTATCACCAAATTGGCGCCTATTAAATACGCAGCTATGATGATGGGCTTGTACTTCTGTGCGAGTGGATTTGGAAATAAATTGGCAGGAGTTCTGGGTGAAGCAGCCTTTGAAGAATCCAGTCCGTTTGCCATCTTTACCGGCATCTTCATATTCTGTGTGTTGTTTGGTTTGTTATTGGTTGTTTTTGTCAAAAAACTCAATGCACTGACGCATGGTGCCGACCTGGAGGTTGAATCTGATCCTGTTGAAAGTGCTTAGGGGTAACAGACGTCATATTGCATCATACAGTGGCCAAATGCAGAATTGGACGGTCTTAGTATTTTCCCTATATTGCAATTGGGCGCAAGGCATATTTTTCTAAAAACGCCATAGTATTAATGATTCGGAACTTCAAAAAGTCAATAATTTTAGTACTCTTATTAATGGGTTCCGGTTCAACTCTTGTTGCACAAGAGGATTGCAAAGAAAAAATTTCTAAAGCGAGCGAATTATTCGAACAAGGTCAACTTCAAAAAGTCATAGATCTCATTACGCCATGCGCAACTTCGGCAGATAATCCCGACAAATGGCAAATCTATAAGCTCTTAGCAGAAGCATACTTGGCTCAAGGATTGGAGGTTGAAGCGAGAGCATCAGCGGTAAAGATGAAAGAAATGTATCCCACCATTGGCCCAAATCAAAAAACAGATTCTAAAAACCTTATAAATTTACTAAGTGAAATAGATGTAATTCCAAAGTTCTCACTTGGGTTAAGCTTTGTTTATGGCGCAAATGCCACGGTTCCAAGAATTACTGGTATTTATTCGGCGGGTAGCTATACCAAGACGTATAGGCCTAAACTTGGTTCCCAATTTGGCGTGGTATTGGGCTATAATTTTAATAAGAATCACAGTGTAGATCTAAACATAGTCTATAACATCAAAAAGTATGAACTTGATTATACGTGGGGAGCAAACGAGTACCTGATTAAAGAGAACCTAAGCTATTTTGACTTTCCAATCGTCTACAGATATTCTCTGTCTACTACAAAAAAAGTGCGAATTGGATTTGTTGCTGGCGCTTACACAAGTGTTCTCTTAAACTCTAATAACGACTTGTCAATATTAGGTACGTCGGAAAACAGAGAACTAGAGCATTACGGATCCGTGAAACGAAGAAATAAAATAGCATTGGGTGGCATACTTGGACTAGGGTTGAATATAAAACAAGGGAATGGACACATCAGCGTAGATGCCAGATACAACAGAAGTTTTACGTCCATTACAAAAACATCAAATCGGTACGAAAATGCAACATTAATTTACGATTATTTATACCTGGACGACGATATTTTGTTAGACAATCTTTCATTTACCGTTGGATATCACTTCTACATTAATTACGCGGTTGTCAAATGAGAAGGTTAGTCACAATACTGATTATAATTGGGTGTTTCGTACAAACGATTCAAGCACAAACTCCTTGCTATAATGCCTTGCTTGAGGCAAATAAAATGCACGATGGAGGACTCATACAAGACGCAATAAATCTCATTAAGCCTTGTTATGTCAATAAAAACTTAGACAACAATGAGCGACTTGAAGCAGCAAGACTGCTCGCCATATGTTATATAGATATTCGCAACATGGAAGCGGCAGAGTTGTATGTCCGCGACATGTTGGACATTGAACCGGATTATCAAAAATTACCCAATATCGACCCAAAGGATTTAGTGCTATTGTTGGACAAATACGAGGTCGTTGACGTTTTGAATGTGGGTCTTCGAGCAGGGGTAAATTTAAATACAGTAGACGTTTTAAAAAATTATTCGCTCGATGATACGCCATCAACCTATTACAGTAGGGTAGGCCTAAAAGTAGGGTTGATTTTAAACTATAAATTGAACAGGATTTCTTCCGTAGTGCTAGCACCTCAGGTTTCTACCATAAACTATCAACGAGACATGGCCAACGTTGCGGGTAGCAAGAAGAGTTATACTGAGATTATAACTACTGCTGGATTTCCTATATTCTACAGACATCGTATGAATTTAAAAAACTGGCAGTTTCATATAGACGGCGGTGTTCAATACGATTGGATAATCAATAGTTATGCGGATGTTCAATCCACTAACTTAATTGACAATGTAATAACACAAAGCAGTACAAAAACAACCGCTTTCCGCAACCGGAGTTTGTATGGTGTTACCTGGGGCCGGTATTAGTCATAGTTTAGGGAATGGCTCAATAGCGTTAAACGTCAATTACCTGAAAACACTGAACAATGTGGTAGATCCAACAACCCGTTATGGCAACTCAGAATTCATCCTTAGCGCCCAATATGTAGATTCAGATTTTCGAATCAACACCTTGGGATTTGACTTATCCTATCAAGTTCCGATCACGTATAAAAAAAGAAAGAAGTAGTGAAAGCAGTAAAATACGTCTATATCGCCCTTGTGTTAAGCCTATTTTCCTGCAGCAAAACGGAACTTTCTGGTTTAGAAAATTCTGGTGCTTTGGTAATTGGTGATCAAAAGGATTTTAAGCTTATCTCCGTTGTTCCTTATCCAGATGGGGGCTTCATTGTAGGTGCTGAAACTAGAAGAAATCTCAATCAAGAAATGTTGGTTCAGTTCTATAGTGATGATTTTGAATTAAAGTGGGAACACACGTTGGGTGGGAGTGAAGGCAATAAACTGCATAAAATCTTTATAGATCGGGACAAGCAGATATTAGTCGTGGGCTTGACCTATGGTCATCAAAGTGGCCCTAGATTTGGTAACCACAAGTTTTGGCGACCATATGCGCAATTATATACGACGGATGGAGCGTTATTGTGGGATAGGTTAATAAGTGCAACAAACTTTGCTGGTGGGGGTTCAGGAATATTGGAAAGAGTTGCAGATATTATTCAAAATGAAACAGGAGATTACATAATTGGAGGAGAGTACGCCCAGACTCCTGGCATTAGTTCCACGTATATAAACCTTTCAAGACTTGGAGACTCTGTATATATGGTTTCAATAGATGGTGACAGGCGTGGTAAAGTAGAGGCATTATATCCAAATGTTTCATCGTCACATATAACATTTACGTACTGGCAAGATAGTCTGAGTCAAACTCCTATTGCTAACCTCTCGAACCTCTTCTTGGACGAGCGTATTCAAATTGTAGCTGGGAAAAAAAATATTGAATGGCCATGGTCTAACGGATATGAAAATGGAAGCGTGGCGAGATTGAAATTTACATCAAGTTCTGGTCGAAAGACGTTTAATTATTTTTTTCCAGAAGCGGTTTTCCAATATTCTTTTACGGATAAGGCGGAAGATTTTAGAGGGGATTTTGTCCCGTTCGATTTTACCCAAATTATGAACGCAAACACAACCTACGATAACCACTTTATGTTGGCTCAACGTAACGGTACCATAATAGAAACGGATGAAAATTTTGATATAATTAATAAGTTTGAAACAGATTGGCAACCCCAACAGCTGTGTAAACTTTATAATGGTGAGTATATCCTCGCAGTCTACAAGAACAAGATTATTTACCTTCTTCACTACGATGTTAACGGTACAATAAAATGAAAATAGTAAACCTAATTATCGCCGTTTTGGTGCTGCTTAATTGTTCATGCAACGAAGATGAAACCAACCTGTCTAAGCTACATATAAGTGGTACCAGTGGCTTCTATATTTCCTCGATACAAAAAGGGCCAAACGATGAAATAATATGTGTTGGGACTATTGGGGTTTCTGATTCTACTCTAATTTATCGCTACGATAGAAATCTGCGTTTAAAAGAAATGATTCCTATCAGTAGTATGGAGAATTTTGGGGGTCAACTGAGTATAACGTGTTTGCAGGAAAATGGATGGATAGTGAACCGTGTTCCGAAATCACTATCTCCACAAATAACGACGCTTAAACTAGACCAAGATTTTAACATAGAACATTCAACTGACTTAAATGTCCCTGACACTGTTTTAAAAATTAAACTATTTAATATTAACAGGTTGAGCTCAGGGAAGTATCTCATGTCAATGAATTATCAGTACCCTAGTACAGTAACTACAACGCTAGACGGGAATTTGGTATGGTTGGATGAAAATTTGAATAAAACCAAGTCTCATCCCAAAGCGGACGGGCATAGTTATCGGTTTATTGAATTGCCTGACAATACAGTCGTAATCGCCTCTAATTTTACGCGTGTGGGTTGGATCCCCGTAGGGCCCACCAGTTTTCGCTGGGGTGAACTTAATGTGCGGATTACAGAACTTTTAGAACCCAATGGTACGATGCGTTATTTGATAAACGATACCCTTGCAGCAATCCATTCCGAGGTTATAGGGATATCTTATACGGGTAGTTCGTTTATATACAATGCTATCATAGATGATGAACACATTCAACATTATTCAGCGATTGATGTTCAAACAGGTGAGCAAACGGATGAATCTTTACTTCCAGCCAATTACATCAACAACCAATTGGTTACGTCTTACTTTAATGGTCATTTCCCATTGGGTCAAGCCAATCCGCTACCCACGTATTTAGGCCCAGGGCAAGGACATGTCATTTACTCCGAGGTGGACAAAAAGCTTTATTTTTTATCTGTGGACAAAGACGCAAACACAAATTTCAATTTTACCATACCTGTTCCTGATTTTTCAGAGGTGTATTCGTATAGGCAGATGTTTACCGATGCGGGTACCATGCTGGTTGGTACGAGCTACAAGTATAACATGGAAGATTACTTTACGCTACTAGAATTGGATATGCTTGGAAACGTTGTTTCTGAGTAGATCAACTTACCACAGCTTTTTCTACCACGGCTTACTTTGGTCGTTAACCACTTAAATTAATTATCTTTGGTCAATGACTGCTATTCGCGTGTTTCTGCTGATTTCTGCTATGGTTGTTTCAACGTATGCTTCAGCGCAACTTGAATTGGCGCATGCTCCAAAAGACGGAGCTTTCTTACCTCAAAACGTAAAATCGAAGAGTGCAAATTACCTTTTGACGGGGGTCGTTTCGGATGTATCTTACTCGACGCTGTACGTTAATGTATATCAATCGGGTAAGTTGATGAGCAGATCAAAGGCTAGGTTGGTTCTTAAAGGCTCCCAATACACCTTTAATCAGATGGTATTCATGCCAGCAGGGAAATACATCTATAAGATTCGCTTTCAGTTAATTGGTAAAACGACCATCACGCACGACATTGATGATCTTGTTGTTGGAGATGTTTTTCTAATTCAAGGACAAAGCAACGCGGTTGCAGCATCGTATAATAAATTTGACCAGTCGTATTATGATACGTATTGTCGTTCGTTTGGAAGTAGCTCGACCAATGGAGCAGTAACAAACGCTGACACGAATTGGTATAGGACGTATGCTGATGGCTCTTATACACGAGGTTCTGTTGGTCAATGGGGCGCTGTAATGGCTAAAGTGTTGGTCGATTCTTTTTCTGTTCCCATATGCCTGATAAATGGCGCAGTAGGAGGTACGCGAATCACACAACACCAAAGAGATCCCAGTAATCCAACCAACTTAAGTACTATATATGGTCGTTTGCTGTATCGGGTTCAGAAAGCACATTTCGACCAAAATATAAGGGGCATCCTTTATTTTCAAGGAGAGAGCGACGGTGGAAATGCAGTTTTACATGATACCCTGTTTCAAAAACTCCATTCATTTTGGAAAATGGATTATCCAAGTTTTGAGAAGCTTTATGTTATTCAAGTCAGAAGCGGTTGTGGAGGCCCTTCCATTCAGCTTCGCGACAAACAGCGACTCTTCGAGACCGTTCTCCCCAATTGCCAAACTGTAAGTGCAAATGGACTGAACAATCACGACGGTTGTCATTATGGTTTTGCAGATGGATACGAACTATTGGGACACCAGATGAGTGCATTAATTGGAAGAGACTTTTACGGCAGCAAACGGCAGCATATTAATGCCCCAACTATTAAGTCATGTGTATATTCCAACGCAGATCAATCAGAAGTTACATTGGAAATGAAATACAGCACTGACAGCATATTTGCGGATAGTTCGTTCACCAAATTATTTCGCATTGAAGGCGACCCAAGTGTAATTATTTCAAGTGGTTTCATTCGCAATAATCAAGTTGTTTTAAAGCTCAACAAGGGTAGTTGTAACATAACAGGCGTAACTTACGACGGATGGGCGCGAAGCCAACCTTGGGTCAAAGGAAAAACAGGCATGGGGTTGGTGAGTTTTTACAATATCCCAATTGTCTTACCAAGGCCTCCAATGGTTTATACAGCTTGCAAAAATGAACAAATCAACATTGGCGTAAAAGCGATATCTGGTTGTACCTATGTATGGAAGGAACTGTCGAAAAGCGGAACTTATTTTACTTCCAAAATCAATGTAAAAGCGAAAGACAGCACCACATATTTGCTCGTCACCAAGTATGCCAGCACGGCGTGTGTATCCATTGACTCGTCTTATGTAACCGTTTTGCCCGATCCTATTCAAGTGCCTGAATTGGGTAAGAATATGACAATTTGTGAAGGCGAAAAGGTCAACTTTAAACCAGAAGCAACTGGTTTTTCATATTTTAAATGGACAAGCAATTGGCGGACGATACAATCCTTCGCATACCTAAGTGATACAACACAGAAGATTGAATTAACGGCTATGAGTAAACAAGGTTGTGGGTATTATGATACTGTACACGTATACCTGTCTCAACCGCATGTCGATTTTGACGATTATATACAAGTTTGTCCAAATCAAGATACCATTCTCGCCGCACCGGATGGGTTTATGAAGTATGTTTGGAATGATAACGAAGGAAACAATACATACAGAACGTCGGCTGGTAAAGTCGTTTTAATGGTTACGGATAGCAGTGGTTGTTCTACGGCAGATAGTATTGTTGTATCTGAATTTGAAGTGCGGGAATCACAACCAGTTAGAACGGACATATGCAGTGGCAATTCAGTGATCATTGCAAAGCCTGATGGTATAAAAAATTGGTATTATAAATCGGAAGAAAAAGGAAGAGCGTGGGTCGTAAATTCACAGACTTCAGGAGTAATTGATATCCTTGATTCCAATGCTTGCTGGTCGACGGATGTCATTGAAGTTAGTGTTCACGACTTACCTGAATTTGACCTGGGTCCAGACACAGGCTATTGCCTAGGGGAGCAACTTGTATTTGTCCGATCGACCGGTGAAGAATTTTATTGGCAGGGCAAACGTATAACGTCTAGTCGGGTTGCAATTGATAGTCCAGGATTTTATGAGGCTGTAGTTACCGATAGCAATGGTTGTAGTTCAAGGGACGAAATTATAGTCGAGGAATATGGACTTCCGAGTGTCACACAATTCTATGATACAACTATCTGTCAAGATTCGGTTTGGAGAATGCAATTACCAGATTCGATCACTTACACTATCAACGGTGAGCCTGTAACAGGTGTTTTGAATATTGTCGAAAGCGGGCAATATGCCGTTGTTGCTGAGAATGGTCATGGTTGTAATGCAACAAAAACTTTCGAAGTCAAAACAATCAACTGTGGTTTGGGTGTCGAAAATTTATCCAATGGCTCAACGACGCTTGTTTATCCAAATCCATTTTCAAGTAGCCTGAGCATAAATCGAGAAAGTGGACGGAGTACTGTCGTTCGATTATTCACTTTGGAGGGTGTCAAAGTTTTCGAAGTCAAAACGAATAGAAAGCAGTCTCAAATTGATTTGAGTAATATTGCGAATGGCATATACGTACTCAAGGTGGGTCAAGAAAGCTTTCGATTGATTAAGGAATAGGGTTAGTTAACACATACTTCGATAACAAAAAGGGAGAGACTATTTGTGCCTAACAACCTTCAAGATTGGGGTCGCTTACTTTTCTTGGAACCTTCATATTTAGGAACATCATATGTCCCCCCATTTCTGAATCTGGTGCATGTTCTGGAAGGTCAGAATGAATGCCAAAATCATCTAGGTTGATCTTCCCTTCAAGTATCCACGTATGGCCGTTTCCTGACGACGTCACTGGTGATGCTTGTAGTCTAACCGTCTTCTCAATTCCCTTAATCTTCATTTTTCCTCTAACCTGAAACCAATCTTCTCCCAAAACGAAGATATCTTCAGTTCTAAACGCAATGGTGTTGTGACCTGAAGCATCAAACATTTTTTTTGTTCGAAGACCTAAAGTTAAGTCATCATTATCACCATAAACGTTTAAGGAAGTCGTTTTTACACTAAAACGCACCTTGAAATCTTCTTGATTATCCTCATTAAAATATAGATTGAGATCTCGTGTTTTCCCGTAGAAATTCAAATTGCAATGTCCATGACTTATCGCCAGATTTGTGTGTTGTCCAGGCGAACCACAGCATGTTTGTGGCTTTTCTTCCGGTCCTTGAAACGCACTAATTAACCCAACTACACCTCAGGTTAATAATACAAAGGCTGCCAATCTTATTATTTTTTTGTAATTCATAATTCGTGTTTTTTTATTCAAACTTAAACGGCCATTGAAGTGGAAGGTGTAACGAAATGTAAAGAATCCCAAACGTTGGGTAAATAAATAAATGGGCACAGACAAAGGGTTTCAACCCTTTCCTTTTCAATAACAAGTTTGTATCCGATGCCTTTTACATTCACCAGTTTAATGGTGGGTCGAGTTCCAATTTCTTACGAAGTTTTGATATAAACACGTCTAGTGTTCTTCCACCGTAATGGCCCTCATCCTCCCAAACTGATTTGAGAATAGCCTCTTTTTTGATTGTAGTATTCACGGATTGATACAAAAGGTGCAAAAGTTCAGATTCTTTGCCGGTTAAATCTGTAAGCTGCGCTTTGAAAGTCAGTTACACGCCTAAGTAGTTAAACTGGTAATTACCTAAGGGTAAATTATTGCCATTCCGGGTTGTGTAATAGCGATAAACTATAAATGATGTGAGCGCTAGACAAACTATTAGAAGTACTAGCGTGAAAGAATTCTTATTTGTCGGAGGACTTGTGTGATCATATAAATACAAATCAATCAAATAGCAACCTTTGTCTAATTCTCGTTGTGAACATAGTTGAAGGTCATTGCTTGAGTCAAGATTACGCTCAAAACTGTATAAAACGTCTTGACTATCACAAGCGTGAACTTGAACTAAATAGTGTTTGGACAAACCTGATTTTTTTATTGACTCGTCAATTGCGAATACAAGGTTATCAGGCAAAAAATTAATTTCACCACTAAAACTAATTTGATAGTTTCCATTTTTTTTGTCGACAGAAAGAACTCGCGTTGTAGAATCCCCAGACCGAATTAAAAATTGGTGGCCAATGTGCCGAATTTTAACCTCAATTTGTTCTTGTGTTGTAGCAGATCCTGTGGCGACAGATCCAGTGGCGGCGGACCCTGCGGGAGCAGACCCAGTGGCGGCGGACCTCCGTGTCCGCCCTGAAAATTTTTGCAAGCCTAAAAGGGGCGAACACATAGGTTCGCCCAAACAAGGAGCTTCGCCCAAACAAGGAGCTTCGCCTGAACAAGATTCACCTATAGCCAATACTAAACCTCCCGGCGACGGCTTGAACTCTTTGTTGCCACGGCGATTGATTCGAAATTTGTATGAACTAAACTAAGGGGGGAAGCAAAGGCTTATAATCCAAAAATTCACAATAGGCAATCGATACGATTAAAAGGCTATGACTATTCAAAGCCTGGATTTTATTTTGTGACCATGGTCGTTCAAAACAGGAGGCGCTTGTTCGGCGACATTAAAAAAGGAATGTCATATCCAAATCAAGCCGGTACCATGATTACAAAATGGTATACTGAATTGGAGAATAAATTTCCAAATGTGAGGTGCCATGAGAAAATCGTTATGCCGGATCATTTTCATTGCATTATCGAAATCACCGTCGGGGCGGACCTTGATGTGGCAGACCTTGATGTGGCAGACCTCAGTGTCTGCCCTAAACATCCTGCCATGCCAAGGGGCGAACACGGAGGTTCGCCCCTTGGCACCATTTTACAATGGTTCAAAACAATGTCAACAAATGAATATATCCGTAAGGTAAAATCGAATGATTGGCAACGATTTGACGGTAAGTTGTGGCAGCGAAATTATTATGAACGAATCATAACGAACAAAGAAGCATTTTACAGAGTATCAGAATACATTAGAAATAATCCAATGAAATTTGAAGAGGATAGACAGCAGGTTAAGTAAATGGGCGGACACATAGGTCCGCCCCAAGATAGGTCCGCCCCACGACAGGTAATTATAGAGGTCCGCCCAAACCAAACTAAAAAGCCTTTTCACTTGTAGTATCTAATCACGATACTCTATGACACAAATTGATAAAACAAAACCAGTAATGGTGACAGGAGCCAACGGCTATGTAGCGAGTTGGTTGGTTAAAAAATTATTGGAAGAGGGACTAACAGTTCATGCGGCAGTTCGGAATCCAAACAACGAAGATAAAATCGGTCACTTAAAAGACGCAGCCGAAGGCAATCCTGGAACTTTGAAGCTTTTTAAATCAGACTTGTTAACACCTGGCTCGTATAAAGAGGCGATGGAGGGATGTGAGTTGGTTTACCATACTGCATCACCTTTTACCACGGATGTTAAAGACCCTCAGAAAGAGTTAATTCAACCAGCGGTCCTCGGAACTGAAAATGTGTTATTGACGGCAAATGAAGTCCCCTCAGTGAAACGCATTGTTGTGACGAGCAGTTGTGTCGCTATCTATGCAGACGCGATTGATACTATTAATGCTCCTAGCGGGCAGATAACCGAAGCAGTCTGGAATAAAACAGGATCGATTGACTATCAACCATACTCGCTTTCAAAAACCTTAGCTGAGCAAAAAGCGTGGGAAATTTCTAAGGGACAGAACAATTGGGATTTAATCGCGATGAATCCATCATTTGTTATGGGGCCTGCTTTAAATCCAAAGTTCACAACGTCTGAAAGTATGAATACTTTAAAGCGTTTGGCGAAAGGAGACATGCGATTTGGTGCACCAAAAATGGGCGTTGGAGTAGTAGACGTGCGAGATTTGGCAGAAGCACATTTTAGAGCTGGGTTCACACCCGAAGCGCAAGGACGATATATTACTTCAGCACATAATTCTGACCTACTCGAAATGGGAACGGTTTTACAGTCAAAGTATGGCGACAAATATCCATTGCCAAAAAAGGCGTTGCCAAAATGGTTGGTTATGTTGGTTGGACCATTGACGAACAAACTATTTACATGGAGATTTATCCGAAATAACGTGAATGTGCCCTGGAGGGCCGACAATTCGAAAATCAAAAAGGAACTGGGGATGTCGTTTAGACCATTAAAAGAAACCATGGAAGACTCGTTTCAATCATTGATTGACTCAGGAGTAATTTTGCCAAAGTAAAATAATAGGACAACCCAAATTCAATGAAGAACTTCTCAAAACAATTCGGAGGAAAGATTACTAGTGATTTAATGGTGCGCTATGCGCAATCCCCAAACTGGAAGCAAGGCAAGTTTCAAAACCTTGAAGAAACAAGTATGTCTATCAGTTTTTGGGATATCCCCAAACTTTTATACAGGCAGTTTACGGATAAAGAACGAAGAGAACCTCAGCAATCAATACCAGTTGTTCCGTTTGGTAAAGAACGGTTCCTTGAAGCAAACAATACCACGCAATTTATTTGGTACGGACATTCCGTTGTTTTGATGCGTATGAAGGGTCAAACGATATTAATTGATCCGATGCTTGGTGATAATGCGTCTCCAATTGCTCCAAGTAAAACAAAACGCTTCTCTGAAAATACGTTAGATATAATTTCCGAGCTTCCTGAAATTGATTTGATGCTTCTAAGTCATGACCACTATGACCATTTGGATTTCGATAGCATTCAGTTGTTAAAAGGGAAGACAAAGCAATTTTTTGTCGCAATTGGTGTAAAGCGACATTTAGTGCAATGGGGTATAGAAGCCGATCTGATTACTGAATTTGATTGGTGGGATGCAAATACTTTTTCAAATATTGACATCACGTTTACGCCAACAAGGCACTTTTCTGGTCGTGGATTGAAGGATCGGGCCAGGTCGCTTTGGGGTGGTTGGGTTTTTAGAACCGAAACGGACAACATTTGGTTTAGTGGCGATGGTGGCTATGGCGATCATTTTAAAGAAGTCGGTAAGCGATTGGGGCCATTTGATTTCGCATTCATGGAATGTGGCCAATACAATGAGAAATGAGAACAGATACATATGTTCCCGCAACAAAGCGTTCAGGCGGCTATCGATGCTCAAGTTAAAAAGGCAATGCCTGTACATTGGGCAGGGTTTGCGTTGTCACAGCATAATTGGGAGGAACCTGCAGAACTGTTTGCTGACGCAGCAAGAGAGCAAGGAGTAGACACTGTTTTCCCGCTAATTGGGGAATTGGTGCCTGTCAAAGAAGCTAACAGGACTGGAAGATGGTGGCACAAATTCAAGACCAACGCTCAATAAAAAACTTTTGGTTCATTCTTCTTTCTTAGAGAATTTATATCCAACCCCAAACGACAACAAATAGGGAACATCTGTCGACAGTTGCTCAAGAGTGCCGCTGGTAACGTAGTAATGACGGCCATAGCCATAGGTGAGTTCCGTTGACAGATAGATTTGTTTTAGAACGTAATATCTAAGTTGTGTTTCTATAAAAATACTGGGGTAATTTGAGTCTAGATACTTGTAACGATGACCTCGTTTTTCTAAATACAAAGCTCCAAATCCTACGTTTAAACTTAACTTTTGAATCTTTTCGAAGGTGAGAATTCTGGAAACCCCTAATCCAACACCGTGCTCGGTTCTGTTTCCATAACCAACTCTGTCTGAATATATTTTTGTGTGAATGGACATTTTATCAAAATCATGTCCAACGTGGGCATACCATCCGTGATTTTGGAAAAAACTCCCACCAGAAAAGCCAATAATTGGTTGTGGCAACCCTGTTTCAACGAAAAACTGTGCCTTAACAACACTGGTGCTAAGGGTTAAAATTGTAATTGTCAATAATGCCGAACGTGAAATTGAAGA
>JBLING010000025.1:0-16679 GCA_047639155.1 bacterium | reverse complement strand
TATACCACTAGTGTGAATGGCAAACGGTCAAATTCCTTGCCATTGAGGATGACGGAAACATAATGCACACCTGAATAATATACCCGAGTTGAAATATGTTTAAAATGGTGGTTCTTCGAAACGTCGATATTTTCTTTACCTCCAATGGTGCGTTCACTTATCTTAAATACCTTTTTGCTGTGACTATTGTTTTGTTTTAAAAGGTAAATCGCGTACTCAAGTCTTAATGTCTTTTCCGCTTTGATTTGGTTGTCAACATTAAATGAAAACGACAGTCTTTCTCCCATCTGGATACGTGTTTGGTGAAGTGCATAATGCTTAAGCACCAAGCCGGTACTTGAAAGCCCAAGTAGTTTTAGAATCAAGGGATGTCCAGCTTTTAAAAGTGTTCTGACTCCATGCTTCACTAATGCGTCAGTTGCAGTGGTAGAACCAAACCATTTCTTTGCGATTCTAACCGCGATTTCTGGATTGTCTTTGCATATGTCATTGATGTGGTTTGCAACACTTCTTCTGACTACTTCATTTTTGTCGTTTTTTAAATTTTCGAGAATTGGAAGTGCTGGTGATGGATCATTTTTAAGGTCAGATAACGCCATTGCCCAAGGGAGTCTTGGTCGCGAGCCTTCGCTTGCCAACCTGCGCACTTTAGCTTCGGGAGAAAAAGACCATTGTATCATTTGACGCATCATGCGATCGCCATACCGAACAATAAACGGCCGGACTGCAAACTTAGCGCTTGCAAATCCGGTAATCTTCTCTAGAGCCAACATCGAAGTTTCGAATTCCTCTATCCCATATATTTCTATGTAGTCTGGAAAGAACATGTATTCAAAATTCTCCCCAACACCATCTGCAATCAGTGTTTCAATCGTTTTGAGTATTTGCTGGAAAGCAGTTGGGTAATACGAGTTAAAGTAATGTGTGCAGCACACGTGTTGTATGATGCAAACGTTCCTTTAACTCGTATTGCGCGAATGCAGGTGTAAATATCTTATCAGAAAGCGTGGATGCATCTATCTCTGAGTTTGCTTTTTCAAGAGCGTGCGAAATGACGTATAAAACACAACATTATACCGATCCTTTAAGGCTGTAGTTATTGTCAGAATGATTAATTTGAGCTAAGGCTTAACTGGAGTGACCCATTGTGGTTCTAAGTTTGGGATGTACTTTTTTAGTACTTGCTTAAGCGCTTCAGGCTTTTGAGTTCCTATGACGAATTTTTTGTTGTTGACAAGCGTTATTGCCATTCCAATGCGCCCTGTAACATTGTACACCATTCCATATTTTTTACTGTATCGAAAACCCCAACCACCAAGAAATCCATAATCCACAATTTCTGCCGTAGCAACCTGGCTCCACAATATTTGTTTTTTAAAGAAAGGCGCATAATGAAACGCTATTCCATCCCAACCAACTTCAGTTTTAAGAAAAACACTTAGAAACAAAATTGCAAGTAGCACCATAACGCTTGTAAAGACAATCAGCATTCCATCAGAAACAGGGTTGTTGCCAAATGGTTTGTCCATTATGATTTGTCGGAAAACGCTTAAGATGGGTAAGACCAGCAGAGACGCTACTATTATCAACATCCACCACTTCCGGTATCGTTGTATTTCTACAAATGTGTTCTCCATGAAACTTAGACTACTATGTACCCCCAAATCTCGTTAAAGCTAACCGAAAAGTAAATAGGGTGTGGAAAGCTTAAGGGAACCTAGGTTTTGGTCGATAAATCGAACGTGGGTAATCCGACCGTCGCACAGCATCATTAGTGAGCTCTTTCAGCGCGTTGTTTGCGATCCATTGAGCTGCTTTCGTGTTCACCTTTAGAATGGTGTGCGCCGTGTCAATGGCACGATAATTTAGATCTAAATTGCGTTTGCCAATATTGCGTAAAGCCCAGTTAACAGCCTTTCGCGCGTAGATTCTGTTGTCCCACGACTCGCGGATAATAGCCGTTAAAAGCGGTTCAAAGACTTCATTGTTGGCTTTCTTATCGGCCATACAATATGCTGCCATGGTAGCAAAACCTGCTCTTTTTTCAAATTCAGGTTCTCTGTGCGTCCACTCCATCGCTTTCGTCAGTGCAAGCGAGCTTCTCGCAAATAACTTCATCGAAAACGAATCGCATGCTTCCCACGTTTGGAATGATTTCATCCAGTGATCCATCAATTCTGAAGTCACATTTTTAAGGGTAAAAATTTTGCTCGTCAGAATCTGTGCATCGTAATTGTTAGTGTCGAATAGTGCAACAGCCAATGCGTCATTTTTGCCAATTTCTTTGCCAATTATATTGATATCTTTTTGAAAAACCCCAAAGGTGTTTTGAGGAGATATCCCAAATTTCGTACTTTTAAAATTTATTGTTTTCTGGCTCCCTAAATCTTTCTAGGTGGCAAGTACATCTACTATATCAAGATTTATCTTCACTGTCTTCATCATTCTTCCAATTGCAAGGGTTTATCCAGGTTTCATGTCCAAATACGTGCCATTTTGCTTTTGCCATGTTAAAATTAGGGTCAATTATTTGGCTATGTGGTTTTTGATTTAAACTGACCCAGGCATTCACATATATTTCGATATCGTTGCCGTATTGTCTTTTGAGAAACTGACAATATTGCCAGATCATATCTGGGTGAGTAGCAAAAGTACTGTATTGCCCTGAAGTCATGTCATTCCTCACGTCGTGGGTTATCTCTTGTCCATCTTTCAAAATTTTTATATCAATATTGCCTTGCTTCACTCTAAGCATCATACGCCAACTTAGTCGATGCCCTTCTTCGGTGTAAAACACATTTCCTGGTATTGCAAAGTGCCGCAATGGCAGAACAATCTGAATGGCCATGAACAAACAGAAAAGGAGGGGGGTAATTTGTTTGTATTCTGGTCTGTACCGTGATTGCAGTTTGGAGTCTGTTTTGTTGGAAATCCGAAATACTTTTCGAATTGTATCGGGTGGGAAAAATAGCACAGAGGCGCCAATCATCATATACGGGAAAGTGCCTATTTGGAATGTTACAGAATTAAACAAGTGGAAGCCAATTGAAACTACAAAAGCAAATTTGCGCGTTGGTTTCCACAGAAGCGCGGGTATCACCAACAAGTCGTATAAAATACCACCCCAAGCTATTATCAATGGGGTGAATTCCCATTGGTACAATGCACCTAAAACGGGCATATTTTCCTTTGAGGAGAACATGATTTTTGATACTTCACCGCTCATCCAATCCGGGTACAATTTTGCGATACTTGCATATGTGTAAACGATTAAAAATAGGATTAGAAACTGCCACTTAAATATTGAAGGAATGGTGCCAAGTCTTTTTGTCCGATCTTTTTTTGCATCAATACTTAAGTTGGCATGCGCTGGTGTAAAGCACATTAGGATACACAGAAGAAGCATCAAGTAATGGTGATTGTTGTAGCTTGTTTTGTGCATGAAATACAAGCCCGCCCATCCAATGGTAAACAGGGGCATGACGATTCGGTATCTCCAACCCAAAGTAATAGCGAGGCCTAGAAGCCCCATTACAATGAAATAAATATACATGCCATTTCCGGGTAACGGTTGAAGGAATTCAAATCCAATAAAGTTAAAAGTAAACTCTGGTGGGCTTGTGAACACTTCTGTTGTCCAACCAACCAAATTGGAACCGATGCACTCAAAGATTAGAACCAAGCCAAACAGAATACGCCACATCGTGATTTGGACGTTGTCAATTGGTTTGTAAAGGGCAGATTGGAGACTCATGTTGAATGAACAAAGATAGTAAAAACCGTCCTCGAGTTGGTCTTAGTTGTGAACGGGAAAATTATATT
Organism: bacterium; assembly: GCA_047639155.1. Lineage (GTDB taxonomy): Bacteria > Bacteroidota > Bacteroidia > NS11-12g > UBA9320 > UBA987. Next base: position 12,857 of record JBLING010000025.1, on the reverse strand, counting down.
TGTTGCCTATGGAATCCTTTTACGAAGACAAAAACATGGCGGTATTTAGAGGGGAAAATTTTACTCTCAAGGATTACCGTACTGATTACACCAATGGGCTTGACAAAAAACAGGCATTAAAACATTTGGCCGAGAATACAGATAGAATTCATGACCTTCAACGTATGATGTATGCGAATGACAGTCATTCTGTTTTACTCGTATTTCAAGCTATGGACGCGGCAGGGAAGGACAGTACAATTCGAAAAGTATTTTGTAACATGTTTCCTCAAGCCAGTCGCGTTAGTAGTTTTAAAGCACCAACTAAAAAAGAACTTGACCATGACTATTTGTGGCGGTCAAGTATGGTTTTGCCTGAACGCGGCACTTTTGGCATTTTCAATCGTTCCTATTACGAAGAAGTATTGGTCACCAGAGTACATCCACAATACATTTTAGGACAGCGCATTCCAGGTGTAAATACGGTTTCAGATATTGATGAACTATTTTGGAAGAAACGACTTAAGGCTATCCGTGATCATGAAGAGCATCTAGCAAATAATGGGACCATCATTATTAAATTTTTCTTGAATGTTTCAAAAGACGAACAAAAAAACCGATTCATGCGGAGGATTGAGCAACAAGAAAAGAATTGGAAGTTTAATATTGGCGATTTGAAAGAACGCGCGCGTTGGGATGATTATATGCACGCATATGAGGAGGCAATAAGGCATACAGCGGTTGAAAATGCGCCGTGGTATGTAATCCCTGCTGACAACAAGTGGTTTATGCAAGCGGCCGTCAGTAATGTAGTAGTAGCAACACTTGAACGACTCAATCTATCTTATCCAACAGTAAATGAGGAAGACCAATGCAACCTAATAAAAGGGAAGGACATGCTGAATGCAGAGTGACGTGGTGGTTGAATTGTAAGTTTTTCGTAATTTAGTATGCCCTATTTTTAAGTTTTAGGCTTACTATATGGGAGTAAGTAGTTAATATCACACAAAATGAAACAGACCTTTACCCTATTATTCTTCGTTTTTTTTATTCATGCTGCAACCACTCAGGCGCAGTGCATTGACAAGTTTCCATATTCCCAAGATTTTGAGGGATTTACAAATCACCAAACCGATGCAAGTTGTACCGCAACTGCTGTCGGAGACTCGTCTGGCGGCTGGTATCAGGATGATCAAGACGATGGCGATTGGCGAGCAGATTCCTCTGGAACTGGTTCAACTGGAACTGGTCCTGGTAGCACCGACACATCAACAGGAGTAGGGGTTGGAAAGGATTTTAATCCAGGAACAACAGCAGGGACATATTTGTACACGGAAGGAACCGGAGCAACGTGCACAAACACAACGATAAACCTGTTAAGTCCTTGTTTTGATTTTTCTGGATCTTCCTATTATCAGCTCTCATTTGCGTATCATATGCACGGTTCTGCAATGGGTTCGCTATCCGTAGATGTGCACGATGGAAGAAAATGGATCAATGATGTATGGACGATAAAAGGTGACCAAGGCGAAAACTGGCATATTGCTAAAGTAGGACTAGCAAATTATAGCGGATCGGCAGTTGAGCTAAGAATTAGAGCAGTAATGGGCGTAAACTTCTTAAGTGATTGCGCCATTGATGATATGAATATAGCTACATACTCACCGGATGATTATGACGGAGAAATATTTTCAGCCAATGTCTATACAGAAGAGGGTTATTTCTTTATGCCAGACGGTCATATAGATTCAATTTACGCTGACATTACGATTAGAAATAATGGAATAAAGGCGATAACTGGTGTGAGTATAGTTTCCACAGTGCCTAGTGGTTCAGATACCTTCTATGTTGGTACTATCGCTCCAGGTGATAGAGATACACTAATTAAATATGTATCCCATCTGCCTTCAAAAATTGATACTACTGTGCGCATTGAGTTAATACTAAACGAAACCGACGCCAATACTTCGAACAATGTATTTACAGGTAAAATTGGTCCCAACGAATCCATTTACAGTCGAGACGATGGGACTATAGCAGGTGGCGTTGGTGCCGGTGCTGCTATTGAGATTGGAAACATTTATACCTTACATAGGGACGATACTTTAACAAGTGCAACGTTTTTTATCAATGGAGGTCCAACAGGAGACTCCGTTCGCGTAAATCTGTATGGCACTACAGGCGGGACTCCGTCTAATCTCATTGTCCGGTCTGACTTCGTGGTACTTTCTGGTCAACCAGAATGGTACACTATCGCCCTTGGCAGTCCTGGTTGTGATCAAGAGCTAAAAAAAGGGGATTATTTCTTAGCTGTGCAGCAGGTTAATACGGTTAACATGGGATTGGGTTATGGGACTAATTTATATAAACCCAACAAATCCATGTACAATACGGGAGGTGGTTGGACCGATTTGGTTTTAAGCGGTATTGGGCTTAACGCATTGGTTCGTATGAACTTTGGAGAAGTCGTAAACCCTGAGATTAGTTTGTCAATTAAAGACACATTGTGCAAGGAGGTTGAGTATGTCGCAGTGGCATCAGGAGCATCAAATTTTGTTTGGGAACCATTTGGGATAGTGCAATCCAAAACCGGAAAGTCCGTTAAAATTAAAGCCAGTGCAACCTTTAACTTAAAAGTTACTGGAACCGATCAATGTGGTAAAACTGGTGTGTTGAGTAAGACAATAACAGTTATAAAAACACCAGACTTGAGCATCAACAACGATACAACTGTTTGTGAATTCGCTAGTGTATTATTGAAGGCAACCACAAAAAGTAATTACCACTGGATAGGTGGCCCATCAAATACGAGTTATGGCGTTAATCCAGGAACAACATCAACGTACACTGCTGAAGCAGACTCCTTTTTTGGTTGCATGTCTTCAAGAAATGTAACAGTTACTGTGAGCAAACCAACACCGGGAGTAACTCCAGATACAACAATTTGCCAAGCACAGCCATTACAATTGATAGCAACTGGCGGAAGTACTTACCAATGGACAGGAGGACCGAATACAGCCATGTACAATGTTAATCCAAACACGGATACCAAGTATATTGTTAGAGTGACTGATACTTACAATTGTTCGGCTTTTGATACGGTTGATGTGAAAACTGTGGCTGGGCCACCGCTTTTTACTTCGGCAGATACTTCGATTTGTTTCGGTAATCGTGTTTTAATTAAAGCATTTGGCGCAGATTCGTACGAATGGATAGGCGGCCCGAACACTGCAGAATATACACCATTACCATTGTCTACAAAAAACTTCTATGTACGCGGTTATTCCCCGAATGGATGCTATTTAACCGATAGCGTAAAGGTATTTGTTGCCAAAATCCCTAAGGTAAGTCTTCGTCCAGATACCACCATTTGTGAAGATAGCGACTTGGACATTGTAGCCAATACCTCAGATGACGTGGACTTTGCGTGGCGTTCTGGTCCAACAACTCAAAAGATAACAGTATCACCAAAAACAACAACGGATTACAAAGTAGTTGTAACCAACAGCACCGGTTGCTTTGCAGAGGACTCTGTACGGATTACTGTTGATCCATTACCTGTCTTGGATTTCAGTATGACGCAAAACGTAAAAAACATTTCCATTTTGAACAATAGTTTACATGGAGAGACGCATTCATGGAATTTCGGAGACGGAGATAGCAGTAAAGAAAAAAGTGTAACGCATAAATATCGGGTCCATGGTGATTATATTTTGAAATATACAATTACCAATAAATGTGGATCCAGGGATACTTCTTATACTGTTGTGGTTGAGAATTTAGCTGTCAATGACGTTATAAAAGGTGGCATCACGGTTTATCCTAACCCAACAAGTGGAAGCATAGTTGTTGGCTTTAAGGATTTCATTTCAGGACCGGTTCTAATGGAATTACATTCGGTTGAAGGGGACATAGTGAAAGCTTGGACTTTTAGCGAAAATGAATTTTCAAATGAGCAACATATAGACATTGAAGCTGTTACAAGTGGCACGTATTTACTCCAGATTTATACCACAGACGGAATGATTACACATCGCATTATCAAGTTATAAACTAGAGGTCGCACAAGCTTGTGCGACCTTTTTTTTACACAATGCAATTATATTTTCAGAAATAATTGAAAATACAAAATATTGTTTTACTTTTGACATGTGAAAGTAGATGAAGCACATCAAAAATTTATTCAAGGCTGGGGCCAGTTAGGCGCCAGTTGGGGTATAAATCGTACCATGGCTCAGATTCAAGCTGTGTTGTTGTTGTCTCCAAAACCTTTGTGTACGGATGAAATAATGGAAAAGCTTCAGATATCCCGTGGAAATGCAAACATGAATATTCGCGAGCTAATTGTTTGGGGAGTGGCTTATAAGAGTTTTATCAAGGGCGACCGAAAGGAGTATTACTACTCTGAGAAAGACATGTGGGAATTGGCGAAAAAGGTCTCAAGAGAACGTAAGAAAAGAGAACTAGAACCATTGGTAAAAATCTTGGGAGAGTTAAAATCAATAGAAGGCGATAGTGAAGAAGTGAAAGAAATGAAAAAGGTGGTAAAGTCAGCCGATCAAATGGCGAAACGTGCAGAGAGTATACTTGATCTGGTTATGAAACTGGATGAGGGCATGTTTTTTAAATGGTTTAAGAAGAAGTAAAAAATTTTGACTCAAACTTTCACAAAATATTGAAAATATAATAAGTACAGGAAGGCATGAACTTAAATCTCGTATCATACGCAATATACCTCACCATAACATTCTATATAACAGTAGTAGTTGGTTACAGATTTTACAAGAATGGAATCCATGTGGTCATGGAACTTTTTCACCCCAATACAGAGGGAGCGCATGCTATTAATAGATTGTTGTTGGTCGGATATTACCTCGTGAACCTTGGGTATTTGGCAATATCTATTCGTACTTGGCCCACAATAAGCAGCATTCAGATTATGACAGGTTTGTTGTTTAAAGAGGTGAGTTTTATTTTTTTGGTGTTGGCTTTACTGCACTATAACAACCTGTTTTGGCTTCATTATTTGTCCAAACGAAAACACGTAATAAAATTTTTAACACACTAATATATTTCAATTATGGAAAACTTAATTGTTCGTGCCTATCTCGTTTATCTACCAGTGGCCGTTTTTCTAACCTTCATTGTTGCTAAGATCTTTTTCAAAAACTCTAGAATTTTTATGTCAGACATTTTTGGTGGGCGACTTGAAATCGCAAACAGTACCAACACCTTGTTCGAAATGGGATTTTACTTATTGAGTTTGGGTTTCGCTTTGTCAATTATGGAAATCGGCAGAACCACAATTAACCACCAACAGTTTTATGAAATTTTGAGTGAGAAAGTTGGCGTGTTGAGCGTATTCTTAGGCATCATGGTATTCTTCAACCTCTATATGTTGTTTAGAGGAAAGAAAAAATCTTCTGAGAGCAAACGTTTAAGACAACGTTTCGAAAATCAACAAGTGTTGAAGGAGGGTATAACCATCCAAACAAAATAATATTTAAACCTGGCGACGGGCTTTGCCCGTCGCTTCTAATCAGTAAATATGAAATTCTTTTTTCAACTGAATATCGTGCTACAAGTATTCTGGATAGTCGCAATAGTGGCAAGCATTATGGCGCCTTTTTGGATTCTTTACATTGCCCTCTTCATGGGCATCAACCACATCATTTTTTCTACGGTTTTGTTGATTGGTGATGGTTTTAAATCAAAACTACAGTACCACATTATCTGCACTGGCGTGTATTTTTTAATCTGGTTTTTGTTCTACCACGACGTGTTCGCGTTATCCAATATAGACCTGGATTTAGGGTATCAGTGGTACTGGATTATTGGTGGAATTCCACCAGCATTTCTGGCAATACATTATTGGTACATAAGTTTTGTACATCTTAATCCGTTCAAAAAAATTGAACACAATGTTTTTGACTTATGAAAGTAGTTATAGCAGGAGGACGCGGATTTATCGGCCAGTTTTTGGTTGAGAAATACATACACTTGGGGCATGATGTTATTGTCATATCAAGAACCAAGGACATACTTAACGGCGTCACCCACATTTCGTGGGAAGACGTAACCGAACTGAAAAACGCAATCAATCATGCGGATTTGCTCATAAATATGGCAGGTAAATCTGTGGATTGCCGTTACCATGAAAAGAATAAAAAAGCCATTCTGACCTCTCGGGTTCAAACGACTAAAAAATTGGGGGCAATAGTTGAAACGGTAGAATATCCACCAAAACTTTGGGTGAACAGCAGTACCGCAACCATTTATCGCCATGCTGAAGATCGCCCAATGACAGAGTCAACAGGTGACATTGGCAGTGGGTTTTCTGTAGATGTGGCGACGCAATGGGAGCAGGCCTTTTTCGCTGGGGTAACACCAAACACAAGAAAAGTGGCTATTCGAACAGCAATTGTTCTGGGTCGTGACGGAGGGGCTTTCAAACACTTTTGTATGCTGACCAAAATCGGGTTTGGAGGGCCGCAAGGAAATGGCAGTCAAATGGTAAGTTTTATACACATTGAAGACGTGTTTAACGGAATCGAATTCATCAGAAAGAACACGAAACTTGAAGGTGTGTTTAACCTGTCCGCACCGAACCCTGTCACGAACAGCGATTTTATGAAAACACTGCGTGAGCACCTAAATGTGAGATTCGGGGTACGTATATATGCATGGATGTTAAGCATTGGCGCATTTGTACTTAGAACCGAAACGGAATTGTTGTTAAAAAGCAGATGGGTGATGCCCGAAAGAATCGAGCGTGAGGGTTTTATGTTTAAATATCCGAGTTTATCTAAAGCAATTCGAAATTTGCTTTCAGGTCTGTGATAGTCATATAACATTATATCTTTGCTAGGGTAAATGTCAAAAACATCATTGACCTATTCTGGGGAACGATTGGAATGGCCTGCGGTCTATCTAAAGATGTTTGCGCCTATTATGATTGTGGTAATGATCACAATTGGGGTTGATGCATGGGTAGAATATGTGTCAGGTGGCTTCTCTCCATTTTTCTATAAAGATGTTGTTACAGTATGCGTAATTGCGTTGACCTATGCGCTGTTTGGTTTAAATAAGATATCCAAGGCGTTTGCTATAAATGTTTCGGTTTACTCGATTGTTTTGGGCATAATGGTGCTGTTACCATTTAGACTGAACATTGCTGAATTTGAGTTTGAGACGTATTTCTTGAAAGTTGAGATAATACTTATTATTCTCACCTATGCCATTGGCATATTAGTGCATCCCAAACATATCCTTTACCTGCTCATTTTAAACCTGATTTTTATTGCTGCATGCATCTATGGTATGTATGACCAATATCCGATATCTCGTTTTATTTTTTATATCATGCTGATGACGACCACAAGCTTGTTGGGATATAAATTAAATCGAATTTTCTATGATTTGAATCAACAGGTAGCTGATGCAAACGCTCTTATTCAAGCACAAAATGAGGACTTGACTAGAGCCAATGCGGCAAAAGATCAACTTTTTGAGATTTTAGGTCATGATTTAAAGGTACCGTTTTTTCATTTGTCTGCGCTGTTGACATTACTAGACCATACCGACAGTCAAGAGAAAAAAGCAGAATACCTTCAACTCATGAAGAACGCAATTAAAGATGGTGACAATTTAGTGGCAAGCATTTTAAACTGGGTGGATGTCCAGAGTACTTACATGAAATTTGACCTTCAAGAAAGGGAGATTGCACCTGTTGTGTTAACTGAAATTGCAATGGCTAGAGGCAATGCCAGTTTAAAAGATATTTTTGTCGAGTCTGATTTACAGCATAACCTGAGTTTTATGATGGACGAGCGAATGATGGAAACCGTAATTCGGAATCTCATCAGTAATGCGATAAAATTCTCTCACCGGAATTCAGTCATCCGGGTTACAAGTAGCCGCGAGCGCGAGGAGCTTGTTTTACGCGTTATCGATCACGGAATAGGGATGAGTGAAGAGATAAAGAATGAACTTTTCAAATACGGAAAGATTCCACCAAGAATGGGCACAGAAAATGAATCTGGTAGTGGATTTGGCTTGAATATTTGTCAAAAAATGGTTGAGAATCAATGCGGTAAATTGATTATTGAAAGCAAACCCGCCGAAGGGACAACTGTAATCATGAGGTTTCCTGTTGTAACTGGATAAGTTTCAGTCGTTGAGTCCAATTTTCTAATCTCTTTATACTTTATTTGACTACAGTTTGAAAAGCTTTTGGAAGAAATATCGCCAGAATAAACTAGCACTTCTTGGGCTATGGTTTATCATCGCATGCCTTGTTATTTCCATTGGAGGCTATATTTTCACTCCTGATAAGTCCACATCGTGTAATGAGATGCATGTCGAAATCGATTTAAAAAAGCCACGATACAAAGCATGGTTTCTTAAAGACACCGTGGAACAAACGGCTAAATTTAAACAGTATTTGTGGACGGGTCGTCGGCCATCAAATCATCTATATCTGTATGATAATAATGGAGACACCTCGGCGGTAAACATGCTTGTCGCCCAACCTGCGATTGAAAATGGAACACGTGAAGTAGTATCACAAAGGTTTTGTTTAGGAACCGATGTATTTGGTAGAGATGTTTTAAGTCGAATTATTCTGGGGACTAGAATTTCACTTTCAGTGGGACTAATTTCTGTCCTGATATCGCTTGTTTTAGGCGTTTCTTTAGGTTTAGCCGCTGGTTATTATCGTGGGTGGGTAGATACCGTTGTAATGTGGCTGATCAATGTGATATGGTCATTGCCAACCTTGTTATTGGTAATTGCGATCACCTTCGCTTTGGGAAAGGGATTTTGGCAAATATTTGTAGCTGTTGGCATAACTATGTGGGTTGAATTGGCAAGGATAGTCAGAGGACAAGTGTTTAGCCTTCGGGAAACTGAATATGTACAAGCAGCAAAAATGTTGGGTTATTCAAACATAAGAATCATGTTCCGTCACATATTGCCCAATTGCATCGGACCTATTGTTGTGATTTGTGCTGCTAATTTTGCCTCAGCTATTTTACTAGAAGCCGGTTTAAGTTTCTTGGGACTTGGTGTACAACCACCGTTTCCAAGTTGGGGGCAGATGTTAAGTGAAAATGCCGACTACATTGCGTTGGGTGCCGCCCATTTAGCCATCGCACCAGGTATTGTAATCATGCTTTTGGTGATGTCGTTTAATTTCGTTGGAAACGGATTGCGAGACGCACTTGACGTGCAACTTTAAAACCGAAATCGAAGTCCAAATAGAAGTTGTCGAGGAGCTAAATACCGTGCTGGATTTGTCGGTGGCTCTCCTGACTCAAGCGGTCCAACATATCTTGGGTCCCTCCAGTTGTTAGGTACATCGTCACCATCTTGATATGCATCGCCAGTTATCGGATTAATGAGCTGCGGATTTTTGTTATTGAACAAATTACGCACTTCAAAACTCAATGTGATGCCATTCATATTTTTCTTACTAAAACGAACCGTTCTATTAAGTTTCAGATCAGTATTGTACCAAGGTTTAGCGCGAGATTGCAGATATTTATCAGTCAATTCTCTATACAAAGGTCGTCCTAAATCGTTATAACCCTCTAATACCTGAGGTGTATAACGGTACCCACTTTGGTAATTGGTTGAAAGGAAAACCTGGCTGTTTTTAAACCATAGTGGTAATCGTTTCAAGGAAGAGTCGTATGTAAATGCTACGCCTAAAGTTGTATTCCAAGGTCTATCCCACGCCAAGTATTGTTCTGTACTTAAAGGAACTTCACCTGTTTGCTCAATTTGCAAACTCGATTCACGAGCCGAATTGGACTTACCACGTGCTACTTGGTACGAAATGTTCCAGAAAATTCGCATATAATCCTTTATTCTAAAAGTCGTTGAAAACTCAGCTCCTACGATTTTTGCATAATCTTGATTGATGTACATAACCTTAGTTACTGGCCGGCCCGTCTGGTCTTTAACAATTACCCTTCTACTTACGATGTAGTCGAACCTATTGTTGTTATATGCAGAAAGCGTTACACCAAAATCTTTGGTAATTTGCGTTTTATATCCAAGCTCATAAGAGACATTCACTTCTGGATTCAAGTCTGGGTTACCAATATTTGAAAGAAATGATCTGTCTTGAAAAGTTGGATCTAAACCAGCATACAAGAACCTTGGATGCGGTAATCGCATTGAGTGTGAATAATTAAAGTAGAGTGAATTGTTACTGGTTACGGGGAAACTAACATTCACCTTTGGAAGCAGTCTTACCTTGTATCGCATGCCGAACATACCAAACGTATTGTCTATATAGTCGGTTCTGATTTGGTCGATAACAGGTGCATTTTCATTGTTAACGGCATCATCTGAGAATTTTCCAGGAGCCCAATAATTTAGCCTTAATCCTAAATTGGCAACTATGCCTTTGTATGTAATCTTGTCGATGGCATATAGACCGCCGTTGTTTGGTTTTACCTCCCAAATATCGTTGCTTGACCCAATTGAAATTGATGCTGTGGTAGTGGTGTCGTCTATTTGAATTGGTGCGCCAACCCATGGTCTTGAGACGTCAACCCACTGATAGTGGTTGAATTTCTGTTCCCATCCGAAAATGAATTGGTTCATTTTGTTTTTTGGATAATATCGGATGTTTGCTTTAAGTGTAATCTCTTTTGCGAAGTGATCGTGCCACGTTCCTGAAATTCCGCCGTTATTGATTAACCCAGGTCCAGGCAATACGAATTGAATATTAGAGGTGGGATTAAACACTTCAACAGGGTCGGTAACAATTGAGTACTCATCATACAGTTGATCAACTGTTGCGGTTCTAAAAGGCCTCCCGTTAGCATCAGCGCGTAAGTTTGTGAACAATCGCCCGACAGTCGCACGCAATGTTAGATGTTCATTTATACTGTGTTTTATATTTAGAGCCGTTAGATTGGCAGCGTGGGTGTAGGTCGTTGCATTATCTAAATTCAAACTGCGATCATATTGAAAACCAGGCCTCAAGATAGCATCAAACCCTACAATCTGCAACGTCCTTGTATTTTGATTGATTGACAAACTGTGTTGGTTCGATAAAGTAATTTTGGTACCGCGTTTTAGCTGATACGCAATTTTAATCGTGTTTGTAAATTGATTCTCTTGCCTTGGCGCCCATAAAGAATCGTTTTCGGATAAAGAGCTGTGTAATTGGTTTGCAGTGGCACCAAAATAGGTATCACTCATCCGCATTGTAAAATTTGTAAAGTAGGTCACTTTTTTCTTCGTCCCAGGTAAGCTACCAGCAATATTTAAATCAGCGATATCGGATTTCCATTGCCCGGCACCGTTGTATAGGCCCATATGGTCGCTTTGCCAACTCCCAGCAATTTGAAACTTGTCGCCACCTTCTTTAATTGTAGTCGAAATTACACCAGCAGAGCCATCACCGTATTCGGCTCCAGATCCACCAGTAGTCAATTCCATTTCGCCAATCGATCCGCTGGCTACCTCAACACCAAAACCAGTTCCAGCAAGTGGATCTTGGGCAGTAACGTTATCAACCAAATAAAGTGTTTCGTACACACGAGCCCCTCTTATTTGAAGCCCATCGGCTGTTTTGGAGACCCCTGCTTGCATTGCAACAACTTCCTGGACATCTCTAACATTCATGTTGGATATGTCCTTTTGGGTAACGGTTACTTTGGTATCTGCTTCATCAAGGTCAACAATTCTTCTATTCCCAAATATCGTTACAGTTTTGAACGTATTCTTTTGGGATTCCATCTTTACATCCAGTTTGATTGTTTTGCCAGCGGAAACATGGATTCCAGTATACACTTGATCCACATAGCCGACATATTGAATCTTCACACTGTAATCTCCAGGTTTGATATCTGTTACCAAGAAATTTCCGTTTTCTTCTGATGTAGCACCGTAATACGATCCAATAAGATATACCGTTGCGGCAGCTAAACCTTCACCTGTAGTTTCATCTGTGATGGTCCCTTTTATATATCCAACTTGAGCCTGACTTGAGGCAAACACGCCAAGTAACGCAATAGAAAGTAATATATGTCGTGCGTTTACCAATTGAATTCAGAGTTAAGTACTTTGTCGAATATTTTATTTAGGGCAACGGGATCTTTATCGAAGCGATAGAGTTCAACACTAAAAAATACCTGATTGGTGTTGCCATTTTGTTTTCGGATTGCACCAACTACGTTGGGGCCTTTCCAAGCACCGAAAGTTGATATTTGGGCAGTGTAGATCGGCTCACCATCAATACTTGGCAAAAATGGATCTAAGCCTAGAATAAGATTTTTTGGTTGAAGATTTGGCCATTCATTGGATACACCTACCAAGCTTGAATCATTACTAACCACAGCCTGACCACTTGTTGTACTTAAACTATCGATGGGTATTGCGCCACGCAATTCTGTGGGAACAAATCCTGCAGGAAAGCTTGTGATGACAAACGACTTGCCTCCAGTGTTGGTATAATTTTGTAAAACGGGAGATGCAAACTCAAGCAGTAAACCAGATTGACCTGTAATTGGGTTGCTAAATAAACTTTGATCGCAGTTAAAAACCAATTTGTCGTATAAAGCAGTTAACAATGAAAATGTAGGATTCCAAAATTTTGGTTGATATTGTCCATTGTCTAATGCAAAATCAATCGCATCGAAATTGGTGTAATTATCACGCACCAACTTTTGATATTCTAGATTCACTTCTGGGGGCTGACCACTAATCAAAAGTAAGTCTGACGTCTGTTTTTTGATGTAAATGTTGGTCGAGGTATCAACCAAACTTTCAGATCCTGCAAAATCTACTACTTTTAAGTAAAAGGTGTTATTGCCCTCATTGTTCACACCTTCAAGTGTAAAAGCAGAAGTTGAAATGTC
>JBLING010000024.1:0-17112 GCA_047639155.1 bacterium | reverse complement strand
GGAACCATACCATCATAGGCGTCTTCATAGTTTTGCGGAGCATAGCCATTGATACGCGTTGGATAATCAGCGACCAGTGTTTGAGGTGTGAGTTGTCCGTTTTCCATTGCTTTTGCATACAGAAACGGCTTCAAAATACTTCCCGTGCTCCGCGGCGCTTGAACAATGTCGACATGCAGTTTATCGATTTCAGAGCAGTTCGTATTTCCGACATAGGAAATCACATTGTTTGTTTCGACGTCCAATACCACTACAGCCATGTTGGCAATGCCCTTGGTCTTGTTGCGTTGGTAATGTCTGTTTACAATGGCGTTTACACCACTTTGCACCCTACTTTGAACATTGGTTTGGATCCGTTTCCCATGTAAACCTTGAGATGCGAAATAAGCCATATAGTGAGGTGCTATTTGTGGCAATGGTTTGGGTTTTTCTGGCAGTGGCTCTGCAATGGCGGTTTCATATTCCAACTTGGTTAGTTGTTTGTTATCAAGTAACCGCTTCAACAATCTGTTTCTTTTGTTTTTAAGGGCATCGCGATTTTTGGATAAATGCATTAACGAAGGGGCATTTGGCAAAACCGCAAGGGTTGCAGATTCTGCCCAAGAAAGGGAATGTGCGTTGTGACTATAATACCGCCAGCTTGCTGCTTCCAACCCAACTACATTTCCACCAAACGGTGCGTGACTCGCATGTAAGGCAAGTATTTCATCCTTGCTATACTTCGTTTCTAACCGTACGGCCATTACCATTTCTTTTAGCTTATCTGAAATACTTCGACCAGTCCGTTTTCGGCTCATACGCATCACCTGCATGGTAAGGGTGCTGCCGCCACTCACCAATCTTTTAGAGGTAATGTTTTGAATGATCGCTCTACCAAGTGCCAAAACGCTAACGCCGTGGTGTTGATAGAATCGGTAGTCTTCAAATTCTATAATGGATGCTTTGAATTTGTCAGGGATACTGTCGGATTGAGGAAATCTCCATTGACCGTCCGGAGCAATGTGCGCCATCAATACTTGCCCATTTGTATCTTCCAATACTGTGCTGTAGTTATTTTCAAATAAGGTTGTTGGAAGACAAAACAAGAAATAAATGAAAACGGCAAGCGAAGTACGCTTTAGCCATTTCTTAATTCTCGGTATTCTTCTCAGAGCGATCATTCTATTTCTTAAGTTCAAATATGCGTTCACTTTTATTATTTGCGGTGGCGATTCTATTATCTGCCTTTGGTTTCAGTTTATGGGTGGCCTATTTTTGATTAAATGTTAAATCGCACAATTATCTGTTTATTGTTGATGATTTTCGGGTCACTTGAAGTGCTCGGACAGCAAAATTATTTCAGGCATTTTGGCTTGGAAAAAGGGCTTCCACAATCTCAAGTTTTTGACGTTTTGAGTGATAGCCGAGGCTTTGTTTGGGTAGGCACAAGAGGGGGTGGAATTGCAAGATTTGACGGCAACGAATTTGTTACATATAGTACAAAAGATGGCTTAATAAACAACTTCGTTAATTGTTTATATAAGGTTGAAAATGGGGATATTTATATCGGCACACAATCGGGTTTAAGTAAGTTCAATGGCATTCAATTCACAGACCTATCGTTGCCGAAAGACGCTGATATCAAGGTGTTCGCGTTATACGAGAAAGACAGCGTTTTGTACATTGGGACGTCAAATGGATTGTATATCCAACAAAATGATTCAGTAAAAAAAATAGTCAATCAAGACTCGAACGAGAACTTTTATGTGACGTCGATTTCTGGCTACGGTCAACACATTTATATGGGAACCAATCGAGGGTTGTATCTACTCAATAAACGCAACCAATCCACGGTTCGATTTATCAGTACAGTAGATGGTTTACCAGACAATTATATCCAATGCCTTTTAAGCGATAGTTCAGGGGTTTGGATTGGAACATACGGAAAGGGTATTCGCTTCTACAATGGAGACGATATTACCGGAATGAGGCTTCCTTTACCCCACAACACGATATGTTACGATTTGATGCGAATAGAGAACCGTTTGTGGGTCGCAAGCCAGTCAAATGGGGCGTTTGTGGTGGATTTAGACAACAAAAAGATTGAGCGATACGATATCGCTTCTGGGTTAACCAACAACCACGTTCGGAGTTTAACTACTGACGCTTGGGGAAATGTTTGGTTGGGAACTTCAGGAGGAGGATTGAACCAATTTGCTGGACAACAGTTCAATCATTTAACAATAAAAGATGGTCTACCAGACAACTATACGTATTCAATCCAACAAGATAGATCTGGGGCGATTTGGGCTGGAACTGGCAGCAAGGGAGTTGTAAAAATTGACTCCTCAACTTATACAGTTTACGGGCAGGATTCTGGATTTGCCGATACAAAGGTAAAAGCGATTGGTGCGTCACTCGATGGTTCTGTCTGGCTTGGAACAGAAGGGGAAGGAATAGCGGTATTTAAAGACAGCAGTTTTAAATGGTATACGGTAAAAAACGGACTTTGTGGAAATTACATAAAAGACATTGTCTGCACCCGTAAATCGGATGTTTGGGTTGCTAGTTTGGATGGTGGTATTTCACACATAACACCTGTGAAAGGAGGATATTCGATTCGTAATTTCAGATACCTAACGGAGTTACCGTCCAATAGGATTCATGCGTTGACTGTTTATAAAAACAACATTTGGTTTGGTACAGAGAGCAAAGGTGTTGGTGTAATCAAAGGCGACAAAGTCACAATGGTCTTGTCGGAAAGCCAATTAAATTATCAGAATATTCGTGCGATTAGAGGAGACGCGAACGGAGTGTGGATTGCTACCTCAGGAGGATTATATAGATATGACCCATCTACAAAAATATTGGTTCAGCCCATTGAAGACGGGTTAAAATCCCACAACTTTTACCTACTCGAATTTGATAAACTTGGTCATTTGTATTTGGGTCATGAACGCGGCCTAGAGAAATTAACCTTAAACGAAACGGGTGATGTAATTGAGGTCGAGTATTTTGGTTCTGCTGATGGATTTAGTGGTATTGAGACTTGTCAGAATGCCAGTTATTGCGACACCGATGGCAATATGTGGTTTGGAACAATTAATGGCTTAACACAGTACAACCCGAACAACATACAAACCAACAATACAAAACCCAGGATTTGGTTAGACAACATTGATTTATTCTATGAAAAACTCCAGGCAAATACCTTTGATTATCATCCCACCAATTGGAATACACTAACCACTTCACCGAGTTTTCCGTATGATCAAAATCACCTAACGTTCTCTTTTACGGGGATAGATTTAAACAATCCTACAAAACTTAAATACCAATGGAAACTGGACGGATTTGATGAGGAGTGGCGTAAGCCAACGCAAAAAAGGGATGCCGTTTATTCCAATTTGCCAGCAGGCTTATACACGCTACAGTATAAATCGATTTCTTCGGATGGGATCGAAAGTGAAGTAAAAGAGTGGCCTTTTGAAGTGCGACTTCCATTTTGGAAAACGTGGTGGTTTCGATTGCTGAGTTGGCTTGTACCAGCACTGATCATTGGGTTAATTGTTTGGGCATACGTTCAGCGTATAAAAGCCCGAGGACAAAGAGAGCGAGAGAAGTTGGAAGTTGAAAAAGAGCTGATTGAATTGGAACAAAAGGCCCTTCGACTGCAAATGAATCCACATTTTTTGTTCAATGCTTTAAATTCGATTCAATCGTTGGTAGCCTTCGAAAGACATCAAGAAGCGCGTACGTATTTGCAGAAATTTGCAAAATTAATGCGCCTGACGTTACAAAATTCGAGGGTGGACACTATCCCACTTTCAGATGAAATTACAACACTTCGTAATTACGTAGAACTGGAACAGTTCAGTGTCAAAACCCCGTTTAGTTTTGAGATTAATGTCGATGATTCGGTCAATCCAGATAACATTTACATCCCACCAATGATGTTACAGCCGTTTGTGGAAAATGCCATAAAACACGGACTGCCAGCAAAACAGAAAGAAGGTCTGCTGACTATCTCATTTATTATGAAAGATCAACGGCTTGTTTGTACAATTACCGACAACGGTATTGGACGGCCAGCAGCACTTGAAAGAGCTCGTGGCAAAAGCAAAAGCCATGAATCCGCAGCAATACAAGTGATTTCTGATCGTTTGAAAATTCTAAACAAAGAACATCAAGGAAATAGACTTGAAATTTATGATTTAAAACGAGGCACTTCTGTCGAAGTTACCTTAGCTGTAGGCTAATTAATCTCTGCTCATAAATATGCGGATGATGTACCACAACAACAACATGAAGGATGCGAATAGGCCTAAAGAGGCAAGAACATACTGATCTTTAGAATATACGTGAATCATGTTCGAAGTCTGATATAATATTGCACCAGCGGCAAGTAAAACCATTGCGCCGCTAAACCACAAACCGAGATCAAATCCAAAAATGATACCAGCAACGATTAGTGTTGCAGCAACTATTCCAGCAATCACGATTATACTGCGCATAAAGGAGAAATCTTTTTTAGTTATAAAAACCACGGCAGTTAAACCAACAAATAAACCGATTGTCAATAGAAATGCTTGACCCAAAACATTTGGGCCTAGCTGATAAAGTGCCATGTATAACAACGGCACAAAAATGAATGCCTCTGCTGCGATGTAAATGAAAAATCCGAGGTATTGTTTCCGTACGTCTTGTGTTTTTGCGATGAATTTTTCAGCCTGTGTTGTAACCAACATGAACAATCCAAGCACAATTAACCATGTCCACCCCGAGAGCATACTTAAGCCTATTTCAACAATGGCAGGGGTAGAAAGGAAGATATATTCCAACAAGAGAAAAACTAGAAAAGCACCAGCAACATGACCGTATGTACGTCTGTAAAACTCCACTTTTTCGTGTGTAGCATCTTGAGCTACAACGCTGTGATCTAAGATTTCATTTGGGTTATTCATATGTATGATTTTTTTCAAAGTTAATTGGATATAGGATTTGGGCAATTAATTTTTGACGCAAATACCGTAACTTGCTTTAAAAATAAACACTGTGAAAATTAAGATTGGAGGCGTTCCGGAACATTTTAACTACCCATGGAAAGTGGCTATTGAAACCGGTAGTTTTTCAAACATAGGCTTAGATGTTCAATGGGAAGACTGCGCTGGTGGAACAGGCGAAATGAACAGCAAATTGCGTAGTGGAGAACTGGACATTGCTGTCGTGTTAACGGAAGGCATAATCACCGACATAATCAATGGAAACCCATCCATGATTGCACAGAAATTCATCAAATCACCACTGATTTGGGGAATTCATACGGGTGCAAACTCAAAAGTGAACAGCGATGCTAGTTTTGGTGAACTTAAGTTTGCTATCAGCCGTCCAGGAAGTGGATCTCACTTAATGGCAAGTATTGAAGCTAAGAATCGTGGAATAGTTTTAAGACCAGATCAGTTCGTTGAAGTAGGCAATATTGATGGCGCGGTTAAGGCACTTAACAACGGGGATGCGGATATTTTACTGTGGGAGAAGTTTACAACCAAACCGTTAGTGGATGCTCGAAAATTAAAACACATTGGGGATACAGTTACTCCATGGCCTTGTTTTATGATTGCTGCTCGACAAGAATTACTGGTAAAACACCCAAATATGGTTTGGAACATGCTGTGGATCATACGTAAGGTGAGTCGCCATTTTATGAACGACGACAATGCAGAACAAATAATTGCAGACAACTACGGATTAAGCCTGCTCGACGCAACCACATGGTTCAATAAAACAGAGTGGGAACAGGATGTTTTTATTTCCAAGAAGATGCTAAACAATGTGGTGAATACGTTATTTGAAACAGGAATAGTAACAGAAAAAATTAGCGCAGATGAACTATGCTGGAACCGCACTATGGTGTATTAAATGGCTAACAAAATATTTAAGCCCCAAAGCGCTAATGTGCTAAAACGCCAATTTACCAAACCCCCACAAACGATATATACCAATATGAAAAAACAAACAATGATTTTCGCGCTCTGCTTTGTCCTACTTGCTGCATGTGAGAATAGGAACTATGATATAGATGAAGAATCAGAAGCTGGCGTAGCCATGGAATATGAAATGACAGAACAAGAGATGATTGAATCCGCAGCAGATTACGATCCTAAAGGAGCGAGCTCGACATATCGTGGTAATAATGGCGAAGGCTGGACCTCTTTAAAAAACAGTACCGTAGGAGCCATGAGTTACGCATATGACGTATCTTCTAATGCTAATGCCAGTAAGGAAAATAGGCTAAAACGAACCAATGATAAAATCATAAAGAAGGGAAGTGTAGGCGTTCAGGTAAAAGACTACGATAAAGACAAACACTTTTTTGAAGACATCATTCGCAAGTACGATGGATATAAATCCAACGAAAATGAAAAACGAGAAATCTCAAGGGTTTCAAACACCATTGAAATAAGGTTACCAAATCAAAACTTCGACAAGTTCATTGCCGACATAACCACTGGAGAGGGCATAATGAACGTAGACTATAAGCGTATGAGCGCTGTTGACGTAGGCGAAGAGTATACGGATTTGTCGACACGCATTAAGACCAAAAAGGAAGTTGAAAAACGATACATCGAGATTTTACGAAAGGCCAGTAAGATCACGGATATTCTTGCGGTTGAAGACCAAATTAGGGTCATCCGTGAAGAAATAGAATCTAAAGAGGGAAGACTTCGATTTTTGAAAGACCGCATTTCGTATAGCACAATCAATCTCTATGTTTACCAACAATTGGAATATGACGCTCCATTGGTTGACAAACCAACATTCATTGGGAAATTAGCAAATGCAGCTAAAACAGGGTGGAATATGATTTTGACTTTCCTTCTGTTTTTGGTGTACATCTGGCCGGTAGTTCTGCTTGTTGCAATCACTATTTTTTCATACAAGAAGAAATTATTCCTTTTTAAAAACCGGAAATAAACAAACCACGAGGTGTGGTATCTAGTTTGTCTTGTAATCACTTCCAATCTTATTGCCATTGAACCCCTATTTTTGGGGTCAATATCAATAGTTAATGAGCAATTACGAGGCATTTATAGCAGAAGTAGAGAAGGGTTACACTTTTAAAGGAGACAGCGTTTTACTTGGAACGAGCATGTTGGATGGCGGAGCTATCCAAAACAAACCAGTCAAAGCCCCTTTAAAAACGTTTAACAGACATGGCTTAATAGCCGGTGCCACAGGTACTGGAAAGACCAAAACGCTTCAAAACTTAGCAGAAAGGTTGTCTGAAAAAGGTGTACCTGTTTTGTTGATGGACATCAAAGGCGATTTAAGTGGATTAACGCAAAAAGGAAATCCGCACCCAAAGATTGATGAACGTCACGAACTTATTGGCCAAGATTGGGTGCCGAGAGTATATCCAACTGAATTACTAACCATCAGCGATCAAGAAGGAGTTCGAATGCGTGCTACGATTAGCGAGTTCGGACCCGTTTTGTTATCCAAAATATTGGACCTTAACGACACCCAAGGTGGCGTAGTAAGTATTTGTTTTAAATACTGTGACGACAATGCTTTGCCGTTGTTGGATATTAAAGATTTTCGGAAAGTACTTCAGTATATAGGCGATGAAGGCAAGGCTGAGATAGAAAAGGAATACGGCTATGTGAGTTCAAGTTCCATTGGCGCTATCATGCGCAAGTTGTTGGAAATAGAAGAGCAGGGAGCCGATGTATTTTTTGGCGAAAAAAGCTTTGACATCGATGATTTAATGCGTGTCGACAAGGATGGTCTTGGGTATATCAACATCATGCGTTTGGATGATATTCAGTCTAAACCAAAACTGTTCTCAACCTTCATGCTTTGTTTGTTGGCAGAGATATATGAAAAGCTTCCTGAGCAAGGCGACAAAGACAATCCTGAATTGGTCATGTTTATTGATGAAGCCCACCTCATTTTTGATGAAGCCAGTAAAGCGTTATTGAATCAAATTGAAACCATTGTAAAGCTGATTAGATCTAAAGGTGTTGGCTTATTTTTCGTAACTCAAAATCCAACAGATATTCCAGACGCTGTACTTGGCCAGCTGGGAATGAAAATTCAGCATGCATTAAGAGCATTTACTGCAAAAGATAGAAAGGCGATCAAACTAACTGCAGAGAACTATCCGATAACAGAATTTTATGAGACGGATGAATTGCTAACGCAACTGGGTATTGGAGAAGCAATAATTACTGTTTTAAACGAAAAAGGTATTCCGACTCCCTTGGTTCATACTTTGTTAACCGCTCCATCTTCACGTATGGACATAATTACTGATGAAGAGAAAGAAGATGTTCTCGCGAAATCGAAGCTTATGCGCAAATACAGCGAAGCCATTGACCGCGATTCGGCCTACGAAATGTTAAGTAAAAAACTTGAACGTATGGAGGAGCGAGACGAAAAAGAACAACAAGAGGCGGGCAAAACAAAATCTAGAGCGCGAAGAAGACCAGGAAAATCAACCTTCGAAAAAATAGCCGGTCACTCACTTACCAAGACCATTATGCGTGAATTTACGCGTGGGTTATTGGGGATTTTGAAGTAGTGTTTTGGGTTGTTAGGGCGCTATCGCTTTTGGCGCCTTAGCGGTTTGGCTATAAGAGGGGCTTTATTTTAATAGAACGTCATTCAGAGTTTCCGACGCCAGGAGGAAACGAAGAATCTGTTGAATTTTGTTGATCTTACCAAAGGGCGGGCTTCCAAACCCTAAAGATCCATCCGAATCTGCTCTTTAATCATCGCCATGCCCGAATTAAAACAAGTTCTACAGCGCGCTTCATATAGGTCTTTTTCCCCAAGTTCCACGGTTTGTTCGTTGTGAATCTTTTTAAACGTGTAACCAGCTACACCGCCACATTGCATACAAATTGCATGTACTTTAGTGACGTATTCTGCAACAGCTAATAATTCTGGCATAGGTCCAAAAGGGTTTCCTTTAAAATCCATATCCAAACCAGCCAAGATTACCCTGACCTTTCGTTCTGCTAGTTTGTTACACACCTCAGGTAAACCCATGTCAAAGAACTGTGCCTCATCGATTCCCACGACTTCGGCGTTTCCAATATGGTTTAAAATGTCTTTGGAATGTGCGACAGGTATAGAATCTACACTGTTTGCGTTGTGTGAAACGACCTTAATTTCATCATACCGTACGTCGATTTGAGGTTTAAAAGTACGGACTTTTTGATTTGCAATTTTTGCACGATTGAGGCGCCGAATTAGTTCTTCCGTTTTACCGGAAAACATGGAACCACATATTACTTCAATCCAACCTTTTTCGACCCGTGGTTCAACAAACATTCTGACTCATTTTGCGTTCGAGCAAATGTAACGTCTTCTGTTTTGTTTTGTGTCAAATCCACTGTTCTAAAATTTACTTGACGTGAATAACGTTATCTATTACCAGACTCAAATAAGTCTATTTTTGTTAAATATAAAGGCGCAACATGACAAGAGAAGAGATACACAACGAAATAGGAAATATTCTCAAGTTGATTGAAATAAACAACAACCGTATGTTCTTAAATGATACGGATTTTGCAATCGACCTCGAGTTGCAGAGAAGCTATATTGTGCGCTTATATGGCCTACATGATCAGTTAACCATCAGTCAACCAACCAAGTTAGAAGCAGTTAAGGAAGAGGTTAAAACCCCAGAGCCAGTGGTTATAAAAGCAACCCCTAAACCGCGTCCAAAAAAGGCTGAGCCCGTGCAAGAAGAGGTAATAGATAAACCTGTTGTTGAGAAAGAAGTGGTTGAAGAAGTCGAATCTATTGTTGAACCTGAAGAAATTGTTGAAGTGCATCCAGAACCAGTGGTTGAAACGCCAGTTGAACAAGCGTCACAAGAGAAAGCACCAGAACCGCCAGTTGTTAAAAAACAGACTAAAATAGCAACTAAGCCAGCGATTGAGAACGATGTGTATGCGCGGTTAAAGAACACCAAGCTCGACAGCATTAAAAAAGGGATAAGCATTAGTAAACGCTACGAGATTCAAAATGAGTTGTTCAATAACAACCCTGAAACATATAATAGTGCAATCAAAACGCTCGACAATCAAAGTGATTTTGATGAGGCGATGAGTTACCTAGAAGGCACTTTAATGGCTGAACACCAATGGGCGGAGGATGATTTCTTAGTGGATGAATTAAGAATCTTACTTTACCGACGATATGCATAAGTCGGAACAGTAACCCCAAAATTTAATGCCAAGCGCCTTTTTACGAGAAGCACCATTTGTGCGTCTTGTTTTTCCCGTAATATTAGGTATTTCGTTGTACCATTTTTACCCGTTTTGGCACTTCTTATTCTGGATTGTTATTGCGTTTTTGGCGTTTTTGTTTTGTGTATCGATTTATGCCTTACCGACCGTATTTAAGATTCGACTCAAAGGATTAATTGGCTTTTTGGTCAATGCAGTTTTATTCTCTTTTGGTTACATAAGTTCATATACCTTTTACGATTCCAATCACGACAACTACGTGCAAGAATGTTACGCTATTACCGTTGTTAAGGTAATTGAACAACCAACCCTAAAGGGCAGGTTTTACAAAGCATCGACGATTGGAGTACAGCAGGGCAATCGGCGAAAGCAAGGGAGAATATTGCTCTTCTTTGAAATCAGTGAGAGGCAGCCACAATACGGTGATTTGATACGTGTTAATGGTAAAATGCAAAGAATACGAGGGCCCGCCAATCCATTTGAATTTGATTACCAACAGTACATGTCGAATCAAAATGCCGAATACCAGCTTTTTGCATATTATAGAAACTGGGAGATTATAAGTAGTGGCAATGGCAATTTTGTGGTAGAATTTTCGATAAACCTGCAAACAAAGCTAAAAAGGTTGTTCGAAAAGCACTTTCAAGCTCCACAATATCAGGCTATACTGCAAGCACTTATTTTGGGAGATAAAAGTGGGATTGACAAGAATCTAAAGCAAACGTTTTCGGCAACTGGAACCATGCATGTTTTAGCCGTTAGCGGTCTTCACGTTGGCATTGTTTTGTTGTTTGCCAAAGGACTTCTTGGCTTCTTTTTCAGAGGGAGATCCAAGGTATTTGCAACCATTTTTGGATTGATAATTATTTGGAGTTTTGCTCTTTTAACAGGTTTCAGTCCTTCTGTTAGCCGCGCTTGTTTTATGTTTTCAGTTTTGGCAATTGGTATGGAAATGAAACGAACTGTCAACGTATATAACTCCATCGCTTTTGCCGCCTTTATTTTGCTCATTATAAATCCAATAAGCTTGTTTAACGTGGGTTTCCAATTCTCATTTTTGGCAGTGATTGGCATTGTAGCGCTCCAAAAACCAATACGTGGTCTAATACATACAAGTTCTTTTTTTTGGAGCAAAATTTTAGATTTAACAGCAGTTTCCGTAGCGGCTCAACTCGCTACCTTGCCGTTGGGGTTGTATTATTTTGGTCAATTCCCAACATTATTTATGTTTTCGAATTTGCTCGTCATACCAGCTGTAACTATGGTCGTGTATGGGTGTATTGTTTTCATTGTTTTCAGTAGGATTGAATTTGTCGCCAATGTACTTTCAACCTTGATTGAGGCTTACTTGTGGTTTATTGTCGAGGTCACAGCTATGATTGAAAAGTTTTCATTTGCATTGATTGATAATGTTTGGCTGAGTTCTTTTGATTTGATTTTTATGATAGCCATCGTAATTGGTTTGGGTTTGCTGCTCACAGAAATTCGAAAAACAGGGATTTACACCGCTCTTATCGCTGCTGTTATCATGATAACGAATCAATCCATTCATCGATATCAAAATGTCAAATCAGTCGAGTTAATTCGTTTTGACTTGGGGAAGAAATCAGTTACTGTCCTGAGAAGCGGAAGAGAAGTAATAACACTCACAGACGCCAAAGTCACTCAAAAGGATTGGGATTTTCACTGTAAGCCATATTTGAGGTCTTGCGCGGTTAAAGATCTTGGAATGCCCATAGGCCAATCGAAAAAATACACGAAAACATGCGTGGTAAATGGCAATTCTTATGCTTTTGATTACAAAACGGGATGGTTGAGTTCAGACCATATTGAAACAACGTCTTTGAAGAAATCTAAGTTTAAAGCAAGGTATTTAAAGTAAAAGTACAGGAAGTCTGCGCGTTATCTAGTCAGCCCAACAGCACGCATTACGTCTTGTTGATTGGTGTATACGCGGTAAGGGAAATCATACGGAAACGAACAAGAGTCTTGGTCTAAATCATTTCCCTTCAAATCTTTAAAAACATAAACCGAATCAACCATTTCTCCGCCAGCATAATACATTACAATTTGTTCTATGGCTAGTTCATCGGTACATAGACTGTTATAAAAAGAGGTGTTTCGTTCAAAGGCAAATGTGTTTCCGTCTTTATCAAAATAATGTGTCAATCCCAAATCCCAATCACCCGATTCACTGAAGGGGTAAGCGCCCACACAAACGATTTGTGTATCCGAACTATACCAAATATTATAGACCTCATCGATTTCCTTTGGCCATTGCAAGTCCAATACTTCAATAGGTTTCTGGACCTCAGGTATCATAGCAAATATCTTAGCCATAAGATTTTTCGTCATCCGATTTGAATCGATCTCCGCTTTTTGTCCTGCAAGTCTTAATAACATATCTGGCTCAGGTATGCGGTCTGTTTTAGTAGATTTTTTTGTCGACGTATTGCACCCTAACGTGACAAGAATCATGAACGGAAGTATTTTATTTAAAAACATAATGAAAGGTATAAAAATGGCGAATGGTCGTGTTTGTTCTTTTTTGCTCGATGGTTTCTGACTGTTTTATCAATGTGTCTTCAACAAATAATTTTTCTATTTTTTCACCAAAAGGATTGTACAATAAAAACCGGTTTTGGTAGGTGATGACCCTAAACATGTCACCAAATGCCATCACATCTGGGACTATTAAGCTCCCGTCGCGAGCTACCGGCAACATGACGTGATAACTTGGCATTCTACCGGCTTCTGCATTTGATTGATAAAACGACTGATAGAAACTATCTGGTCCGGAGCCCAACCATTTTTTAGTCAACTGGTGACTAATTACTCCGTTAAGATAATAAGTTTCGACAGATGTATCTGCTTCAAAGTCGTGACGATATACCAACGAATCGTATCCAAATATTCTGGCATCGGTGTAAACATTTGATAACATCACGTGATGGGATTTATCAGTCAACTTAACTGCCTTTAATTTGCCCTTGGAATAAGCAAGATAAGTGATTTGGCCATTTTTGCCAAACGATGCGATCTCCAGGGTGACAGATTGGTTTTTGTGATTAATAACTTCAATACCTTTTAATTGACCCTTAGATTCATAATTAAACAACTCCTTTCGGTAGGCAACGTCTTGCATATAGTTATGGATCGAATCTGGGTAACCGGAAGCGTTCAACCAACACTTTGCCCAAATAAAAGGAAGTTGATCTAACTGAGCGTTGGACTCCATTTTGGTAGAATCGATATAGCTATTTGGGAGATTATGTTGACGTACTACAATGTTTGTTACTTTATTCTTTTTAAGTACTGATGCAGTCGGAAACCTTACCTGACCCAAAGTATTAAAAGGAATTAGACCAAACAGAAAGGATATGGTAAAGAATGATATAGATCTCAATGTTTTGCACAAAAAAAGGTCATTAGTCGTGATAACAACCAATGACCTTGAGTTAAATTATAGATGTTTTAATCTTCTGTCGTTGCTTCTGCAGCAGTTACGGGATACGAAATCTTAGTAAGCCACTTAGTTGGGTCTGATTCAGTCCCTGGATCTGTCATATACTCTTCCATAACAGCACCTGCCATGGTCATATTATTTGATTCCATATATGCACTAAGTGCCTCATGTGGCGCTTTCATTCCTTCATCATAAGCACCGAAGTAATCTACGGTGATATACGCTCCAGCTGGTTGCTCATAAAACGCATACCCCTCTGGCGCTTTCTCCATATCTACAGGCATAGCAACAGTCATCTCAGATTGCATGTTTTCTTCATCCCATGTCCAGTATAAAGCTGCCGGAGCACCAATCATATTGTCTTTGCATAATGCACCAAGAACTGGCATATTGGCATCGAAATATGTTTTCATGTCTGCCATATTAACGACGCCCTTTTTGCCGACATATTTGCCAGCTTCACGTTGTACTTCTTCAACAGTATATACAACTGCCTCAGGAACTTTGGCTGCTTCTTCTTCTGCAATGCCTTTCAAAAGTCCAAGTTCTTTTTTGAACATTCCCGTCATCATTTTTTCAGCTCCAAACAATGCGCCCATAACGTTCCAAGGAATTCCTTGTTTTTCGACATATGACATGCTCACTGTGGTTTTGCCTTCTGATTCAGTTAATACAATTTTGGAATTACCTTCACCAAAGTCGTGTTTAACATTGTGACCAATAGTGTGATTTTCCATGTCAGATGCGGTTATCGTCATTGTTCCACTTCCAACATCTTTGTTTCCAGCCCAAGCCATACTAGATCCTACTGCGCCGGATTCGCCTTCGAAAGTGACTTTCATGTTAGGGTCTATGTCATACCAAGGAGACCATTTGTCGGCTTTTTCATAGGTGCTAAGGTTGCCCCAAACTACAGAAACGGGTGCTTCAATGGTTTCCTCAACCTGCACGTTCATTTCTTTCGGTAAAATTAAAGAGGCAATAAGCCAGATGACAACTACTACCAATAGTAATATGCCGAGTACTTTTAAAACTTTCATAACTGTGATACTTTTTGAAGGGGTGAATATAATGAGAAATTTAATTCACAACAACTAACCGCGTGTAATTTCAAGATTTGAAGATGCCTAATTTGAGTGGCCTCCAGTCGTCAATTAAACGCTAACTTATTGGTTTAAAAACATTTATGTGTATTCTTTCGGTAGGGAATAAAGATTTTACAACACGCTTTCCTTATTTTTGTTTATCATGCTTTGCCTAAAACGAATCAAACAGTTTGTTTGTGTACTATTTATTTTAATGACAAATGCCACCGCATTTGGTCAGTATGTTAGAAATTTTGCAAATAGCAATTATGGAGCTCTACAAAGTATTTCGTACAATCCAGCCAACCTAGCGGATGGCAGATGTCGTTTTGCTTTGACCCCACTGACAGTATTCGCAGACGTTAACAACAACTTTATAAATGTCAGAACCCCTTATAAATATAGTGAGGTATTAAACAACAATGTTTCAACTAACTTATTAGATGAAAATGATATTCCGGTTTGGGATAATTCGTTTATGGAGGACAAGCTAAATGCCAACAACAAACAAGCTTACGTTTCAGCCGAAGTTATGGGCCCTTCTTTCTTGTTGGGCCGAAAAGATAAAAGTGGTTTTGCTTTCACAACCAAAACTCGATTTTTTGCAAATGTTGACGGACTAGACGAAGATTTATTGAAAGTGTTTTTGGTCGATTTTGACTCAGTAGCACCTGACTATTCAGTTAAATCACACCAACTAAGGTTAATGAATCAACCTGGAGTAGAAACGAATTTAGGATTTGGCGCTTTGGCTTACCAAGAATTCGCATTTAGCTACGCTGCGGTACTTCAGGATAAAAAAGCAAACTTCTTTAAGGGTGGTGCAACCATCAAATACGTAATTGGCCTAGGTGCAGGCTTCGGCAGTGTAAATGATTTTAATTATGAATTGGTAGGAATTGACTCTTTACGTATAAAATCTGCCAACATCTCTGCCGCTTATACCAGTGATAGATACTTTACTACGGATCGTCGGTTAAACGACTATCTAGGTAAAAACAAACTTGGTAAAGGAATGGGTATCGACCTTGGTGTGGTTTATGAATACCGCCCAGATTACAAATCGTATACCTATCGAATGGATCGAAGGAATCACGAAGACAGAACCAAAAACAAATACAAGTTTAAAATTGGCGCAGCCATCTCGGACTTTGGAAGTATTAAATTCGATAATCGACCGTTCACACAAAGCATCAATATTATTTCAGATGGAGACACAACGGATTGGGCGGATTTTGAAGAAGTGACCAAATTTAATGGCACCAATGACATCGACTCATTCGCACTTAGACTGTTTCCAAGTTCAACAATTGATAGTTCATTCTCGGCCAAACTACCTGCCAGTTTTAATATCAACTTTGATTATGCCTTAGAAAACAACTGGTATTTAAACGCTGCATATGTGCAATCGCTGCGGGGGAATAAGGTCCGTGGGGTTAGAAAGCAGAATGTGTTTTCTGTAGGAGCACGTTACGAAACACGCCGGTTTGAGTTTGCCAGTAACTTTGTTATTGGGCAGTTTTATAACCCAATCTTACTTGGTGCGTTCGTTCGTTATGGACCAGTTTACGTTGGAAGCGACAATCTAGGCGGCATTTTCGGTGGAAAATCGACAAACAGTTATAACGTTTATGCTGGAGTTGCATTACCCATATTACACAACTTAATCCCGGATGCGGATGGTGACGGGACAAGTGACGAAAAAGACAAATGTCCAGATATTTTTGGAAGTGAATACGCCAAGGGTTGTCCAGATTTGGACGATGACCGCGTACCGGATAAAGACGATTTATGTCCAGATGTCCCAGGCGCACGAAACGCTAAGGGTTGTCCAGATGAGGATGGTGATGGCATTGGTGGACCAGATGATTATTGTCCGACATTGGCAGGTACAAAAGCAAACCATGGTTGTCCGGATACTGATGGTGACGGCGTAACAGATGACGTTGATGCATGCATTGATGTTTATGGAGAAGCACAGTATAATGGCTGTCCAGACCCGCCACAACCAAAAGATACAGTTGAAGAACCGGTTGTAATTCCAGATACCGTTCCAATGCACAAAGACTCAGAACCAGTTGTTACGCTTAAACGGAAAACGGTTACTCCTCAGCCAGCTGGTAAGGACATAACAGTAAATGATATTGTAGATTTAATGAAATTTGAGGTCTACGATTATTATCTAATTCTAGGGGCATACCAAAATAAATTGTTGGCAGATGAGTTGGTTAAGAAATTAAACCGACAAGCAGGTGTATTAACGTATATCTATTTTGATGAAACTAGCCAAATGAACTACGTGACCTTTGGCAGAGTAACT
>JBLING010000023.1:0-17212 GCA_047639155.1 bacterium | reverse complement strand
GCATGACAAGGCTTTCTTCTAACCACCTCCTCGGTCTCAAAAATATAACGTCAGAAGACATTGGGTTAATCTTTGAAACTGCCGATAATTTTAAAGCTATCCTGAACAGACCGATTAAAAAAGTGCCTTCTTTACGGGATATCACAATTGCAAACGTATTTTTTGAAAATTCAACCCGAACAAAAATTTCATTCGAATTGGCTGAAAAAAGATTGTCAGCGGATATCGTAAACTTCTCTAGCGCTCATTCTTCTGTTTCAAAAGGAGAAACATTAATTGATACGATAAACAACATTCTATCAATGAAAGTAGACATGGTTGTAATGCGCCACCCTGCGCCAGGAGCAGCTTTATTTCTTTCCAAACACGTTAACGCACAAATTATAAATGCTGGAGATGGCACGCACGAACACCCAACACAAGCGCTACTAGACGCTTATTCTATCCGGGAAAATCAAGGTAGTTTAAAAGACAAAAAAGTGGTGATTGTCGGCGACATTTTACATAGTCGTGTTGCCCTTTCAAATATATATTGTCTTCAAAAACTAGGCGCCAAAGTTGCAGTTTGTGGACCTCCTACCCTAATCCCGAAATATATTGATGCGCTTGGTGTTACGGTAACACACAACTTGCAAGAAGCCATTGAATGGTGTGATGTTGTGAATATGTTACGCATTCAGTTAGAACGACAAGAGACAAAATATTTTCCAAGTCTTCGTGAATACACTATGCAATACGGTCTAACAATGAATCATCTCAATAATCTTAGCAAAGAAATAACAGTAATGCACCCCGGTCCAATAAATCGTGGCGTAGAAATTAGCTCTGAAGTTGCAGATTCAGACCAAAGTATTATTTTAAATCAAGTCGAAAATGGGGTTGCTATACGCATGGCAGTATTGTATTTACTTGCAGGGCAACGAGAAGCCTAATGGAAAAAACCAGAATATTTGTTCTCTATACAGGTGGTACCATTGGAATGGGGCCTCAAGATCCTGAAAAAAATGAAAGTCCGCTGATTCCCCAGAGTTGGGAGCAACTGCAGCGTTATATGCACTCTATTCACAAAGAGGGATATTTCAGCAGAATACGCAATATTGAATTTGAATACGCCTCCTTCCCTATACTGCTTGATTCATCCCAACTGGATATTAACCATTGGATTTTGATGGCACAGGAGATAGAAAAAAGGTATGCTGACTTTGATGGTTTTATTATCATTCATGGCACCGATACTATGGCGTATACAGCCAGTGGTTTAAGCTTCATTTTCCAAAACCTATCAAAACCGGTTGTGATTACGGGCTCACAATTGCCAATATCACATTCACGCACAGATGCCATAACCAATTTTAGTAATGCAATCCATATCGCTGGGGCAAAATCTTTTGGGTTAGAACCTATTAATGAAGTGACTATCTGCTTTAACGACAGACTGTTACGTGGAAATCGAAGCACAAAAGCAAGCACCAATGTGTTCGAAGGTTTTGTTTCACCTGATTACCCTGCGTTGGCAGAATTAGAAGAATCCATTAAAGTAAAAACACGTAATCTTCTTGCACCAACTAAAGGCGAATTTTCGATAAATACCGAGCTTAATCCAAACGTCATTATTTTAACTTTATTCCCAGGTTTTAAAG
The DNA here is from genome assembly GCA_047639155.1 of bacterium. Lineage (GTDB taxonomy): Bacteria > Bacteroidota > Bacteroidia > NS11-12g > UBA9320 > UBA987. Next base: position 15,572 of record JBLING010000023.1, on the reverse strand, counting down.
TAAAGCACTTACAAAAACTCATTGATGACGATGAGATAGATGGATTAATTATTAAAACATATGGAAGCGGTAATGCACCGTGCACCACAGAATTTCTGAACTGTCTTCGGCAGGCAAAAAAGCAAGGCACAATAATCCTTTTCACCACCCAGTGTTTGCAAGGGGGTGTCAAGTTAGGCAAATATGCCTCAAGTGACGTTTTTAGACCCATAGGAGTCATTTCTGGTAATGACTTAACTACGGAGGCTGCTTTGGCCAAAATGATGTGGGTGTTAGGTCAAAAATTGCCAAATCCCGAAGTAGAGAAACTTATGCAAATCAATTTGCGCGGCGAGGTTACGGTGTAACCCGTAAAATGGGCTTTTTTAGTTCATTTATTGTGGATAACAATGCCCGTATTCACCATTATAAGGTCGTTTAAAGCGTATTTTTACCTTTAATTCTTAATACATATTATGTCTGAAGAAAAACAAGATAAGAGTAATTACGGCGCCGAAAATATACAGGTATTAGAGGGGTTAGAAGCGGTACGAAAAAGACCCGCCATGTTCATTGGCGACATAGGAGTCAAAGGGCTCCACCACCTTGTTTATGAGGTCGTAGATAATAGTATTGACGAAGCCCTTGCGGGTCACTGTGACACTATAGAGGTAATAATAAATGAAGACAATAGCGTAACAACGATTGATAACGGTCGTGGGATACCAGTAGCAATGCACGCTAAAGAAAAAAAATCGGCATTGGAAGTTGTAATGACTGTTCTACACGCTGGTGGTAAATTCGACAAAGACACGTATAAAGTTTCTGGTGGACTGCACGGGGTTGGGGTAAGTTGTGTTAACGCATTATCTTCAAAATTGCTCGCTACAGTTCGACGTGATGGCAAAGTATACCAACAAGAATACTCTATTGGTAAACCACAAACTGGTGTAGAAGTAATCGGTGACACAAAAGAGCGCGGTACAGAAGTAACTTTTTGGCCAGATCTTACCATTTTTCAAGCATCTGTTTTTAGTTATGATACACTTTCATCAAGACTTCGAGAGTTGTCATACCTAAACAAAGGGATAAAGTTGACTATCACAGATAGACGCGAGAAAGATGATGATGGCAATTTTATTACGGAAGAATTCTTGTCTGAAGGTGGACTTAGCGAATTTGTTACCTACCTAGATGGCACACGTGAGGCATTAATACCTGTACCGATATATGCAGAAGGAGAAAAAGCAGGGGTGCCGGTAGAAATTGCTTTCCAGTACAATGGAAGTTATACCGAAAACCTGCATTCTTATGTAAACAACATCAATACGATTGAAGGCGGCACACATGTAGCTGGATTTCGACGGGCATTAACGCGAACGCTAAAGGCATACGGCGAGAAGCAAGGATACTTTGCAAAGCTAAAATTCGAAATTAACGGCGAAGACTTTAGAGAAGGTTTGACAGGTGTGATTTCAGTTAAAGTACAAGAACCTCAGTTTGAAGGACAAACCAAAACCAAGCTTGGGAATAGTGAGGTTAGTGGTGCTGTTGACCAAGCTGTTGGGGAAATGCTGAACAATTACCTTGAAGAGAACCCGAACCAGGCCAAAGCCATAATCAGCAAAGTAACAATTGCTGCTCAAGCACGACATGCTGCACGTAAGGCCAGAGAAATGGTCCAACGAAAAGGTGTAATGAGCGGAATGGGACTACCAGGCAAGCTCTCGGATTGCTCAGAAAAAGATCCTGCAAAATGTGAAATATACCTGGTTGAGGGAGACTCAGCAGGTGGTACGGCCAAACAAGGTCGCGACAGAAGCTTTCAAGCGATTTTACCGTTACGTGGTAAAATATTGAACGTAGAAAAGGCAATGGAGCACAGAATCTACGACAACGAAGAGATTAAAAATATGTTCACCGCTTTAGGGGTGAAGATTGGTACTGAAGAAGATGAAAAAGCCTTGAATGTTGAGAAGTTAAGATACAACAAGGTAATTATCATGACGGATGCGGATGTTGATGGAAGTCACATTCGGACCTTAATATTAACGTTGTTTTTTAGATATATGAGAACTTTGGTTGACAATGGAAATATATACATTGCTACACCACCATTATATCAGGTTAAAAAAGGTAAAGAATCTGCGTACACTTGGAGTGACGACGAGCGTGATAGAGAAGTAATGCGATTAGGCGGTGACAAACCAGAAAGTGTTAGCGTACAGCGATACAAAGGTTTAGGGGAGATGAACGCAGAACAACTGTGGGAAACGACAATGGATCCCGAAAGACGTACGCTTAAACAAGTGACACTTGATAGCGCTGCGGAAGCCGATCGTATCTTCTCAATGTTAATGGGTGATGAAGTACCACCTCGTCGTGCATTTATTGAAGCTAACGCCAAGTATGCACGTATAGACGTGTAATCTGGGCTAAGCTCTATGTACTCTTCAGTATAAACAATAGCAACGCGCTATTCTCGTTAATTGTTTAACTTTACTGTTTAAACATTACCGACATGAAACTATTTAAATCTTCTATCATTGGAGCAACTATTATGTGTTGCCTATTGCTAATGAGTTTTTCAACTGACGAAACTGTTAGGCCGAAATCAGGTTTATCCGGTAATTATACCACTGAATTGAGTTTAAGTTCTCTACGCACATTGAATGATTTAATCCTCAGGACCAATGAGCGTGGCGCTGTAGTACGCTCTTATAGACTAATTTTAGCTCCTAAAGAAGGCTATGCGTTCATGAAAAAAATGAATGGCAACACCCTCTCATCCGGCCTCCGTTTTAGGATGCAAAGGCTAAAGATTGGCGATAGGGTTTTATTCGATGAAGTGATGGCTGAATACCCGAATAGTCTGAAGACTTTTTGCAAACCAGCCCAATACGTTATTATTGAATAAGATGTTCAAATTTCGATTATTAGGTGCCCTACTTTTAATCACTTACAAATCTGTTTTGTTTGCTGATAGCGATGAAACCACAGACGGTCACAGGTGGGGTTCATCCCCAAATAATGAGTTTTGTGCTATCGATACCTTTTTCAATACTACAACCATCACCAAATCACACTTTATGGACTTGGTTGAGAATAACCTCGAAAGCCGAATTGTTTATCGAAAACCACATAAAGAAACTTCAGACAGCGTCCAAATCTTTAAATATAGAATTACAATTGCCTATCCCGATTCAACCAAATCCACCTATATTGATTCTTCAACAAATAGAGTGATTTCTCAGATTGTTGTTGAAAAGTTATCTAAGGCCCCAACGAATACTAGAGTTTTAATAGACAATATTCGCGCATACCGTATCTACAAAGGCTATTCTAAAAAATGGCCGGTGACACTTATGCCTATGTTTTATGAGCTAAAAGAATAAAGAATTTGAAGCTTAAAAACCTTCTTCAAAAAATATGCTTTTTTCTTCAAAATCGTTTGTAAAGTCTCCGAAAAAAAACCAACTTTGCACTCCTTAAAATTTAAGCGATGTCTAGAATTTGTGATTTAACTGGGAAGAAGGCTTTAAAGGGCCACCATGTATCCCACTCGAATATAAAAACGAAACGTAGGTTCTACCCGAATCTGCATACTAAGCGGTTTTACATTCCAGAAGAAGACCGATGGGTTACCTTGAAAGTTTCCACTTCTGCGTTGAGAACAATCAACAAAAAAGGAATCACTGCTTGTTTAAAGGAATTTGAAAAAAACGGTAAGATATAATCGATCATGGCAAAAAGAGGCAATCGAGTACAAGTAATTTTGGAGTGCACTGAGCACAAAGCAAGTGGTTTACCTGGCACTAGCCGGTACATCACCACCAAAAACAAAAAGAATACAACGGAAAGATTGGAGTTGAAAAAATTCAACCCAGTCATGAAGAAAGTAACTGTTCACAAAGAGATTAAATAAATAAAAAATGGCAAAGAAGGTAGTTGCAACGCTTAAAACGGGATCTGGTCGTGATTGGGCCAAAGTAATAAAAGCCGTTAAGTCTCCTAAATCAGGAGCATACACGTTTAGAGAAGAAATTATTCCTACTGATGCAGTGAAGGAATACTTTAAATAAAGAAATTTAAAAACTTTTTGAAGCTTCCTTGTTATCAATAGGAGGCTTTTTTTGTTTATAGCCATATGGGAATCTTTGATATATTTAAAAAGGGAAAAACCGTTGAGGACAAGCAAAAGCTTGAGAAAGGCTTAGAAAAAACTAAGTCATCCTTATTTGGTAAAATCTCAAAAGCCCTGGTTGGTAAAACATCAATCGATGATGACTTTCTTGACGAGTTAGAGGAAATATTAATAACGTCTGACGTTGGAGTAGATACAACGCTGAACATTATTGAGCGACTGCAAAAACGGGTATCAAAAGACAAGTATTTAGGAGCGACAGAATTAAACGACCTCTTAAAAGATGAAATTACCCAACTACTTTCCGAAAATACATCAAGAGATATTAATGCCGATGCAAAGCCATATGTGATAATGGTAGTTGGCGTTAATGGTGTTGGAAAAACAACGACAATTGGCAAATTAGCAAATCTGTATTCAAAAGCTGGAAAGAAAGTGCTTTTAGGCGCAGGTGATACATTTAGGGCCGCTGCTGTCGACCAACTAAGAATATGGAGCGACCGCGTTCAGGTTCCAATTGTTTCCAAAGGAATGAACACTGACCCAGCAGCCGTAGCATTCGACACAGTAAAACAAGGCGTTGAACAAGATGTTGATTTAATATTACTCGATACCGCAGGCAGACTGCACAACAAGGTTAACTTGATGAACGAACTTGGTAAAATCAAACGGGTAATGAGCAAGGTGATGCCAGACGCTCCGCATGAAGTGTTGTTGGTTCTTGACGCAAGTACAGGACAAAACGCGTTCGAACAAGCAAAACAGTTTACTGCGGCCACGGAGGTTACCTCATTAGCATTAACAAAACTTGATGGCACCGCTCGAGGTGGTGTAGTGTTAGGTATATCAGATCAGTTTAAAATTCCAGTTAAATATATCGGTATTGGCGAAGGTGTCGACGACATTCAGCACTTTGACCCTAAGGACTTTGTAGATTCACTTTTTTCAAATTAATCATGCGCACAAAAGACTTTCGCCAAAATAAAGTTGACATCATAACACTTGGATGTTCAAAGAACATCGTTGATTCAGAGGTCCTTTTAACACAGCTCAAAGCCAATGACATCGACGCTACACATCAGTCAGAAACCGACGATGCGAATATTATCGTTGTCAATACATGTGGCTTTATTGAGAATGCCAAACAAGAATCAATCGATACTATTCTTCAATATATTGACGAAAAAGAAGCCGGCAACATCGATAAACTATTTGTAACTGGCTGCTTGTCACACCGATACAAAGAGGATCTTGCGAAAGAAATGCCACAGGTGGATGCATTTTTTGGGACTATGGAGCTTCCTGGTTTGCTAGAAAAGCTAAATGCAGATTACAAAAAAGATTTACTTGGCGAGCGGATCACCACCACGCCTTTTCATTATGCCTATCTAAAAATCTCAGAAGGTTGTAACCGTCCCTGCTCATTTTGTGCAATTCCACAAATGCGCGGAAAACACGTTTCGAAATCGATTGAATTACTCGTTGAAGAAGCGAAAAATCTTGCAAAAAACGGTTGTAAAGAGCTAATGATGATCGCCCAAGATTCGACTTATTATGGCCTAGATCTATACAAAGAACGAAAACTTGCCACTTTAATGGAAGCTCTTTCTGAGGTTAACGGCATTGATTGGATCAGGTTACATTATGCCTATCCTTCACAGTTTCCAATGGAAGTTTTGGATGTAATTAAATCACAACCAAGTATCTGCAATTATTTAGACATGCCTTTACAGCACGCATCGAACGCAGTTCTAAAATCCATGCGGAGGGGAATTTCGAAACGCAGAACTGTAGAATTGGTTGAGCATATAAAGAATCATAATCCCAATCTTGCCTTTAGAACAACTATGTTGGTGGGACATCCGGGAGAGACAGAAAAAGACTTTTTGGAGCTATGTGACTTTATTGAAACATACAAGTTTGATCGTTTAGGCGTATTTACGTATTCACATGAGGATGGCACACATGCCCATTCATTGACCGACGATATTCCAGAAAAAGAAAAGCAGTCACGTGCAAGCCACCTTATGGAAATTCAGGAACAAATTAGTTTCGATTTGAATCAAGGGAAAATCGGAAAGACGGAAAAAGTGCTCATTGATCGAATTGAGAATAATTTCTTTATTGGTCGCACAGAGGCAGATTCCCCAGAAGTAGACAATGAGGTGCTTATCCCACAAGATGATCACTACTTGCGCATTGGAGACTTTGTTGACGTTAAAATTGACTCAGCTAAAGAATTTGATTTATATGGAAGTCCAATCAAATAATTTCAAGGCCTACCAAATAGATAGTACAAAGGGTGATTTTTATGATCCTTTTCTTGAGAAATTAGATGACTCAAGCTTTGTCAGTGCATTATTGAATGATTCAAGTATCTTAGAATCAGCAAATAGTATCCTTAATCATCCACAATTTTCGAAGGTATATCGCCAAGAAATGGTTGAGTGTATAAAAGAGCAGTATCAACAAAGCTCAATCGACTTATCAAAAGACTCACCAGTTTTACAAAACATAGAAAAACTTGCGCATAAAAATACGCTGACTGTAACTACTGGACAGCAAATTCATATATTTCTTGGTCCTTTCTTTGTAGTAAACAAAATCTTATCATGTTGCGCAGAAGCAAAAAAATATGACTTAAAGCTTCCAGATTCTAAGGTTATCCCAATTTTTTGGATGGCAACGGAGGATCACGATTTTGACGAAATACGGACTGCACGTCTTTATAACGAAACCTACAAGTGGGACGTTGATTCGAATGGTCCTGTTGGCCGTTTAAATCCCTCTTCTTTGTTGGATCTTGTAAATCAAGCCAAGGCTAGAATAGATCAAACCGAGGATAATCTTGCATTCTTAAACGTTTGTGCATTTGCATATGAAAACTGTTCAACTTTCGCTGATGCAACACGGCACATAATTCATCTGTATTTCGAACAAACCGGCATTGTGGTCATTGACCCTGATGATCCATTCTTCAAGTCTCAATTTACCTCAATAACACAAGCAGATTTAATCCACCACTCACCCTCAGAGGCAATAGCCAGTTCCATCGCTAAAATGAAAGAGTTTGGAATCAAAGCACCGATCAACACTAGGCCGATAAACACCTTCTATCTGACGGATAACCAACGCAACCGGATTGAAGAAACACCTTCTGGAAGTTTCAGACTAGTTGGCACCGAGACAGAATTTTCACGTAAAAATGTTATTAAGCAGTTGACATCTAACCCGGAACGGTTTAGTCCAAATGCGCTATTAAGGCCTGTGTATCAGCAACGAATTTTACCTAACATACATTACGTGTGTGGGGCAAGTGAAATTAAATATTGGTTGGAACTAAGTACCGTTATGCAGCGGTTTGATATTATGTTTCCGAAATTGTCTGTTCGTAAGTCCATATTTTTTATTTCTCAAAAAAACATACACAAACTTGACAAAGACCAAATACCATTGGAGGACCTGTTTTTGTCAACCGAGCGATTGACTGAAAAACTACTTACAAGACAAGAGTCTGGTTTGTCTCAACTAGACACCCAAATAGAGAAAATTAAGTACGAGACAACTGAAGTTTTAAAGATGTTAAACGCTTACGAGGCCGCTCCGCCCAAAAAGTTGCAAAACATTGCAAATCAACTGATTAGCGAACTAGGTGCGCGAAAAATTGCGGCAATTACCGAGAAATCTGGCGCCAATGAATTGCTTACTAGAGTACTTAAAGTGAAGGCAAATTTCTTCAGTGAAACTTACGTCCAAGAACGTAACAAGTACATCATTGGTATGGTTGACGAACTGCAAAAGGCATTAATGTCCTTCATGACAGATTACAAGTCCTTCCTAAATCATCAAAATATTTCGGTATTAGCCAATTAAAAAATTTGCTAATTGTCACGTTCTTAGCTACATTTGCAAAATACTACGCGAATCTGTTATTTGATTAAAAATGAAAATGAAGAGCTTAAAAATTACGTTACTTATCGCAGCTATGTTCTGCAGCCAACTCGTGTCGGCGCAGATTACCAATTATTTTGAAAAATTTAGACCAGCCAAAAGATGGTCTCTAGGACTTCAGGTTAGTCCAACGCACGCAATGGGTGATGCGGATGATACTCGTATTGGTCTTGCATTTGGAGGACACCTAAAGTATAGTGTTTCTCAAACATTTGGACTTAAGTTAAATGGAAACATTGGTACACTGCAAGGTTCACGTAAAGAAAAAGATAGTTATTTCTTTAAAAATAATTTCAAGGATTTAAATTTAACTGCCCAATTGACGTTAGGAAATATCTCGTTCTTACGTCCTTTAAGAAAAGTACAACTTTATTTTTTTACTGGTTTGGGAGTTATATGGAGTGATGTAAAAGGTCAGTACGAAACTGAGACTGATGCTGTTAGATTCTACAATGCATATGGCGACGAATATTTCACACCAGAATATAACAACGGCAACCTTGTAAATGCAATTAGCAACTACAAGGGTAACAACTTTACCGTTCCTTTAGGATTTGGATTCAAAAGAAACATGGGCAAAATGCTTGACATAGGTATTGAATACAAAAACCACTTCACAGGAAGTGATAATATCGACGGTTTCTCTTTCCCAGTATGGAGAAACCGTTTATTTGATTACTACGGTTTGTTAAGTGTTCAAGCAAGTATCAAACTTGGTGGCAAGGATGGTATTGATGATCACTACGATTGGCTAAACCCTGTAGAGTCGATTTATACTACTTTGGATTCAATGAAAATGCTAGAAGAAAGAGTTGACCTAATGTTGTTAGACACCGACGACGATGGTGTAGCAGATTACTGGGACAAAGAGCCTGATAGTGATAAAAATGCATGGGTATGGGGAAGCGGAGAAGCAGCTGACATCGATACTGATGGAGTCCCCGATTATAAAGATGCTGAGCCTTACTCAGAAAAAGGAGCAATCGTTGATGCTGATGGTATAATGGTCGACATTGATAATGATGGTGTACCAGATTATCGTGATGAAGATACTAAGAGCCAATCAGGTACTTTAGTAAATCCACGCACTGGAACTGCGGTTAAAGTTGGTGGTGGCGCATGTTGTGACTGTGAAGATGTTCTTCTTCCTTCAGTTGTTTTTGACAACGGAAGTGATAGAATCAAACCTGAATTTTACGGTTCATTGTATAGTGTTGCTGAAAAAATGAAAGCTTGCCCAGATTTAAAAGTCATTGCGTCAGGATATGCTGTAAGAAGCAAATCAGGATCACAATTGGCGTTCAAACGCGCAACTGTAATCATCGATTATTTGAATGCAAATTACAATATCCCAAGAGATCGATTTATTATGGATACTGAAGGAACTGCTCCAGATGGTGTAGACTACGGATCTAGAAGAATTGATTTGTTTAAGATCAGATAATCAATTAAGATATTTATTAAAGGCTCCAATTAAATTGGGGCCTTTTTTTATTGCCTTTTCCCACTATGAAAGATCGCTATAGACAAACTTAAAGCTGATTACAATAACTTGTAAAAGGTCTACGAGCAATAAACATTTCGCGAACAGATAAAGAAACATATACACAAGAGGAACTCAAGATTTGAGTCAATATAACTTTACAGCATAAAAAAGGCCTATTGTTTTCAATAGACCTTTTTGACTAATTCAATAAACTATCAATCAGTTATAAATCTTATAGTATTGATCAATTGATCGAATCACTTGATCATAAATAGGTTGTGTAAATGCTATAAATAAGTCCTGTGGACTAGGCGGAAAAGCTTCACGTTGCTTAGTCAAGGCGATCTGCTCCTTACTCAACGCTTCTTCTTGTCCATTGTACATAGCCCAATTCGTAGACCATACATAAGTCCCTGGAAGCTTACGTTGACGTATTGTTGCTCCACTCTTGGCATTAACAATCTGAAAGTCAAGAAGTCCGCTGGAAGTTAAGGTCTTCGTATACGTTGTAACTTTCGCTTTGGCTGTTCCATACACTGGCTTCTCACCTTCGCTTGTTTTCACAACGCCAATCTCGACACTGTCTATCTCAATTGATTCAACGCGCTCTTTAATATACGTTTGACCGACAACAAAATCGTCGAAATTCATGACAACAACCTCATCTGGAATGAAGTCATTTGCGTTCACATCCGATTCACGATAGAAGCGTACAAATGTGAAATTTAGCGCCGCTGCATGTTCAATTATTGAGTTTTGAAAAAATTCGTTCGTTAACTGTAATCTTCTCGAATGCACAGGAATATCTTCAATGAGAACATGCACTGTCCCAAGCTGTAAAGCTGAATCTAAATAATTATCAATACCCGTATACTTCGGTGTATAATCCTTAGCAGTTAGGAACTCCTTGTAAGCAACTCTAGCGCTTTCTTTAGTGTATTTCCTGTACTCTGCTAAACCTGCTTCAAAATGTGCTTTAGACGCGGCCAATTTAGCATCATCATATTCTGTTTGAAAAATTCTTGGCTTTGAAATTATGTCTAAGCACGAAGGACACTTCACAATCTCATTGTATAAGCCGTTTAATTGCGCATAGTGGGTTACAACCCCGTCCCATTTGAATCTTGCTGTACTTGCTTTAGCACGCTTAATCTCATTTAGATGATAATTCAACGCATGCTCATAAGCCAAAGGCAAATACTGTTTGGCTTTTTTACTGTCTGGATTGTTTCGCAACCTTTTGATCGCCTGCATTGTAGCAGCGTCATAGTCGCCTTTTTCGAATCGTTTCTTCCCTGTCACACAGCCCATTGAAGCAGTAAGGACAATGAGCATAATTAGGCTTAGGTTAAATTGAGGGTAAAATTTTAATTTCATAACTCGTTATTAATTGTCCTACTCTTTTAAAGGCAAAAACCAGCCCAAACATTTTTAACCGCGTTATTCGCTACGCGCAAATCAACGATAACTGAGATAAATCAATATCTGTGGTTTGACTAAACTGTACATTTTTGTAGATTTATGCCTTAATTATTCCTGCAAAACTTTCAGCATTCAAAGCTGCTCCGCCAATCAGCCCACCATCAATATCCTCCATAGAAAACAACTGACCTGCGTTATTTGGCTTTACACTTCCTCCATACAAAATTCTGGTTTCAGATGCAATAACGCTGGAACTTATATCCATCAATACCTTTCGTGTGTAAGCATGTATTTCCTGTGCTTCTTCTGCAGTAGCTGTTTTACCAGTGCCAATTGCCCAGACTGGTTCGTACGCTAAGGTTACATTTGCCCACTGCCCTTCTGTCAAATGGTCTGTTCCTTCAACAATTTGTTGCTTCACAACGTTAAAATGATCCCCTCCTTCGCGTTCTTCAAGTGTTTCTCCAAAACAATAAATCACCTTTAAACCACTATTTAGTGCAGCGTTAATCTTATTCGCCAAAATTGCATTTGTTTCATTGTAATATGCCCTTCTTTCTGAATGTCCAATTAAAACCGATTCTACGGGTATTGACGCTAACATATCAGCAGAAATTTCTCCAGTATAAGCACCCGAGCTTTCTTGATGTACATTTTGAGCACCCAGAACTATTCCGCTGCCATTGAGAGAATTATGAAAAATCTTGAGATGCGTAAAAGGTGCATATATGTGTACGTCACACTTTCCTAATTCAGCTTCTTTTACTTCACCTAAAATTTCTTTTAGCAATAAGAACCCATCATTTAAATCGGTGTTCATTTTCCAATTGCCTGCAACTAATCTTTTCCTCATTGTCCTTTATTGTGTTACTAATTTTCCCAGAACCTATCGGCGCTGGTATGATTGAAAATATATTCAAGGATTTGAGATTCAACATCATTCAAATCTTTGTTTCTGCGCTCCATAACCAAACCTGCAGTATCAAACGCCTTTTTTAACTGGTAAGTACTATATCCGGCTGCCCCACCCCACGCAAAAGATGGCACATAATTTCTCGGGAATCCAGATCCAAAAATATTAGACGAAACACCCACAACTGTGCCTGTATTAAACATTGTATTAATGCCACATTTACTGTGGTCACCCATAATTAAACCACAGAACTGTGTACCCGTTTTCCTAAAACGTTTGTCTACATAACTCCATATTTTAACTTCTGCATAGTTATTCTTCAAGTTCGAGTTGTTTGTATCAGCCCCTAAATTACACCACTCACCTAGCACACTGTTTCCTAGAAATCCATCATGCCCCTTATTTGAGTAGCCCAAAATGACGCAATTATTAACTTCACCACCAACCCTAGAATGTGGCCCAATCGTAGTTGGCCCATATATTTTAGCTCCAAGTTTAAGTACAGATGCTTCACATAATGCCAAACTTCCTCTTACAATACAGCCTTCCATTACTTCGGAATTCTTCCCGACATAAATCGAACCGCTAGACGCATTTAAAATCGCCCCCTCTACCTTCGCGCCTTCTTCTAAAAATATCCTACCCGTACCTATAATCTGATTTGTCGTTGAAATTAGTTGAGACTCACGCCCTTCCGTCACAAGATCAAAATCCATTTCTATTTCTGCACCATTTAAGGTAAAAATATCCTCTGGAAAATTCACAAATGACGCGTCAGCGACTGTTTGTCTAAACGCTAATGTGTCAAAATCACTAACACGTTTTGCAATTACCCGATCGTCTTGTGAAATAAGAGATTCGTTATTGTTTAGAGCTGCAATTGCTTTGACTAATTCAATGGTTGGCAGACAAGCACCATTTACGTATATCGAATCAGCGGCTAGAACTTCACTGTATTTTTGTTGGAGATACGGTTCGGTCTTATAACTGACCTTTGCATTTAGCCTCAGGGACCATTTCTCTGCAATGGTTAATATTCCTACGCGTAATTCCGCAACTGGCCTTGTAAAGGTAAGCGGCAAAAGGTGATCGCGTAATGCATCGTCAAAGAGGACTATATTCATAAACCAAAATTAGACATAAACGACTTAAAACAAACAAAGCCCTCGATTAGAGAGCTTTGGTTGAGATTGTAAATCAATCTTATTTCTTTTTTCCGTATCGTTTGTTGAACTTATCAATACGTCCAGCTGAATCCACGAAATTCATCTTACCTGTGTAAAATGGATGTGAAGTGTTGGAAATTTCTAACTTGTACAATGGATATTCATTACCATCTTCCCAAGTGATTGTTTCTTTTGTATCAACTGTAGATTTTGTCATGAACGTATGCTCATTCGACATGTCTTTAAAAACGACTAATCTATAATTTTCTGGATGTATTCCCGCTTTCATCTCTTTAACTATTTTTGAAGGACTGCAAAGGTAATAGATATTTTAAAAGTTACCCCACTTTTTTAAACCATTTTGCTTAAAAAATATAAGGACATAAAAAGTTACTTACACCTGCCTTTAATTGGGTTGTATGGAAAAGCAATAATACTGTTTTTCTTTTCACGTTTGATTTTCGTTTTAGCAAATGGTTCGGCATTTACTAAAATCGTTTACAACCATCTTTTTGAAGCTTTCATATTTGGATTGAGATTGGACTTCATTACGACATTCTACTGTATATCGGCCTTATACATTATATTCATTCTGTCCAAATCAAAACTTATAAGCACAATCGTGATTTCATTTTTCACTTTTGCTGTTGTTTTCTTAGCACTAATCGATGCACTTTACTTTACATTTTTAAAAGAACATATTAGTTTCGACTTTTTTACGCAACTAAACCCTGATAACAATATAAGTGTCTGGACCTATATCACGGACTTTTGGTACATGGCTTTGATTGGTTTGGCAATGACAGCGCTATTTGTCGTTTGGGCAAGACGTTCATTTAACAAATCATCTCCAGTTAAGTGGCTTTCTCTAATTCCAATTCTTGCAGTTGGCTTTTTGGTTGCCCGAGGTGGTTTTCGGCTAAAACCCTTACGCACTGCGGATACTGGTCAATATTTGTATAGTTCCGCTCATGTCGTTGCATATAATGCGCCCCTCTATCTATTCGAAACTTGGAGAAATCCAATATCAACGCCGGATTTCATATCTGATTATACCAAACCAATTGATCCAACTTCGTTTCAAAGCGACAGCCTTCGTAAACCAAATTTTGTTATACTTATTCTTGAAGGATTTGGCAAAGAATATACGGGCTTAAACCGCGGAATGACGCACACCTACACTCCATTTTTAAACAGCCTAATACCCAAATCCGTTTGCTGCCATAACGCTTACGCCAATGGTTTAAAATCTATCGACGCAGTACCTGCTATTTTTACAGGATTGCCGAAACTTTCCAATACAGCTATCATTCACTCCCCCCACTCCTCACAACCAGTACCGTCGATCTTTAATCTTTTGAAAGAAATCGGATACACTTCCTCTTTTTTTCACGGTGCGCACAACCAAACCATGGGATTTCAATCTTATTTAAAGTCAAACGGATTAGATAACTATTTTGGCTTGAGTGATTATCCAACTTCATTAACCGACTTTGATAGTCATTGGGGAATTTATGATGAGCCCTACCTACAGCACGTAAAAACACAATTAGACAATCAAACAAAACCTTTTGTCACAGGCATTTTTACGCTATCAAGCCACCATCCTTACGCCATCCCCGAAAAATATCGAGACAGTTTCGTACAAGGTGATATCCCTATTCACAAAAGCATTCAGTACACGGATATGGCGATTCAAAAATTTATTGAAAGCTGTGAACCGGAGCCGTGGTTTGAGAATACTATTTTTATTATCACTGCGGACCACAGTGCGCAAAACCTGCTGCACGCATATCGCACTCCTTCAGGGAAATATGAAGTCCCCTTGTTGATATACAGCCCGACCTTAATTGAGCCTCAAGCGGTGCGAAAAACAGTTTCACATATAGATATACTACCAACCATTTTGGATTATGTCCATTTCCCAAATGAAACAACTTTTCTGGGCAATTCAATTTTCACCCCTTCATCTGAGCAAGTAGTTGCGCACTATGATAATAACACCTATCACATCTCAAAAAACCAATGGAGCTATGGGATCACAGGCAATTCGCCGACGTTTTTATATAACAAAGGCCAAGACATTAATTGCCTCATTAACACCCTTGGAAGTCAACCAGTCAATGAACAAGAATTAGACAGTAACTTAAAAGAAGTTTTGGGTAAATACTTTTACCTCATTAAGCAAGAGTAATTCAGGGCTCAAATCAGTATTTTTGCGCCATGCAAAAGGCATCTCTCCCAAAAGGTACGCGCGACTTCTCTCCAGAAGTTATGCAGAGAAGAAACCATATCATAAACGCGATTAAAAGTGTTTATACAATGTATGGATTCGACCCTATTGAAACTCCAGCGATGGAGCAACTCAGCACTTTAACTGGGAAATATGGAGCTGAAGGCGACAAATTACTTTTCAAGATTCTTAACTCTGGAGACTACTTATCTAAAGCCAATGAAACAGCTTTAAATTCAAAAGATTCCAACAAACTAATTTCAAGTATATCTGAAAAA
>JBLING010000022.1:0-17301 GCA_047639155.1 bacterium | reverse complement strand
TTTGTCTGCAAAACCTGCCGGTTATATTTTGTCTGGATCGCGCTGGGGTGGTTGGGGAAGATGGTGCTACACACCATGGCATGTTCGATATTGCATCAGCTCGATGCATCCCGAATTGTGTCATCATGGCCCCTTCTAATTCAATTGAGTTGAGGCACATGATGTATACTGCTAGCTTATCAACTCAGCCAGTTATCATTCGCTATCCGAAAGGGTCAGGAGGCGTCCGAGACTGGAAGCTTCCATTCCAGAAATTCGAGATTGGCAAATCACGTGTCTTGCAAAAGGGCCGTGATTGTTGTGTTCTTGCTTTAGGATCAATGGTGCGTAATTCATTAGAGGCCAATGAGTTACTTAAGAATAAAGAACTTTCTATACAACTAGTTGATTCTCGGTTTGTTAAACCACTTGACACCGCATTACTCGATGAAATATTTGACCAATTTGATTTGATATTAACGCTAGAAGATGGATGTAAGCTTGGTGGATTTGGATCAGCAATTTTGGAATACGCTGAAGAAAAAAGGTATTCTGGAAGGATTGTTATTCATGGATTTCCAGACACATTCGTAGACCATGGAAGTCGAGAAGAATTGTTACAGGAATTTGATTTAGATGCTGCAGGTATAGCGAAAAAGTTAATGGCAATTAGCCAGCCATAATTACTCCTTTTGCCCAAGTCAATGCAATTCTTGCTTGTTCATCCCTAGTCATTTCTGTATTGTTTAATACGATCGCATCAGGAGCTTGCATCAATGGACTTATTTCGCGCGTTGAATCAAAGCGATCACGGTGAATTACGTTTTCATATATTTCTTGTAAATCAGCTGGGATGTCATTGCTTTTCAATTCTAAATATCGTCTTTTTGCTCGAACCATCGGCTCGGCAGTCATGAATATCTTCAACTCAGCTTCAGGAAAAACAACCGTCCCAATATCTCGGCCATCCATAACAACACCTTTTTCAGCACCCATTTTTTTTTGTTTGTTTACTAAATACTCACGAACAGCTCTAACAGCACTTACTTCACTAACCCATTTTGAAACACGCATTCCGCGTATTTCACCTTCAACATTTTCTCCGTTTAAAAAAGTATTATAAAACCCTTTCATTGGGTCCAACCTGAAGTCTATTTCAATATCGAGTAACACACTTGGATTGCGACCTACTTCTTCTAGACTTATTTCGTTTTGGAGTAAATACAGCGTAACTGCCCTATACATGGCGCCAGAATCAATAAACATATAACCCAAATCTTTCGCTAGGTTTTTTGCCAATGTTCCTTTTCCACAACTAGAATGGCCATCAATGGCGATGTTTATTTTTCTTGGCATATCAGACGGTTATTGAGCAGGCAATATAGTAGAAGTTTTATAAAATGGCATTTTAGGAACGTTTTTTTTATATGACTTTATCGCTAAAAACGTCCACAGAAAGCGAACCGATTAAGTCCATTAAAAAGGCAGCATTTATGTAAATTTGCTGTCTATGACGACAGCAATGAGTTTATACCAAAAATACGAATCTCTTTTGGACCAATCGGTCGAAGCATTACACAATAGGACGTATTACACACCTTACCCGGAGCATCCAAAAGCTTACCCAGCTGAAGCAAATGATGCCGGGCGTGATTGGTTTGCAGGTATAATGAATCAGGAATTTAAGGGATTTGGAGTAGAATCTGACAATTGGATAGGTGAGGAAGTATCTCCATATTTTCAAACTGGCATAGGCGTTTCTTACCCTCAGCTGAGTGTTGCTGCGTTAATGTCTAACGCTAATGCTGCACGCACATGGAAAGACGTTTCGGTAAAAGAACGCGCTGCATTGTTAATTGAATCGTTGGAACGCGTAACGAAACGTTACTTCGACATTGCGTATGCCACAATGCATACAACAGGTCAGAGTTTTATGATGGCGTTTCAGGCTTCTGGTCCTCATGCAAACGATCGTGCGTTAGAAGCGATTGCAATGGGTTATCACGAAATCAACAGATTTCCTTCTGAAGTTAATTGGGTTAAACCAATGGGCAAATTTGATTTAGAATTACATAAAACGTGGAAAGCGCAACCACGCGGAATTGGACTGGTAATTGGTTGTTCGACCTTCCCTACTTGGAACACTGTTCCTGGAATGTACGCCAGCTTAGTAACTGGAAATCCTGTTATCGTTAAACCACATCCAAAAGCAATCTTACCCATAGCTGTTGTGATTGCCGAACTTCGAAACGTATTAAAAGAAAATAGTATTGACCCCAATGTTATTCAGCTTGCGGTTGATACGATAAATGACCCAATCACAAAACACCTAGCAGAGCATAAAGACATAACGTTAGTAGACTATACTGGTGGTAACGTTTTTGGTGATTACATTGAATCATTGAACAAAATTACGTTTACCGAAAAAGCAGGCGTAAATGGTGTAATCATTGATTCTCCAAAGGATATTAAAGCTGTCGCACAAAACATTGCATTCTCGGCTTCATTATACTCTGGACAGATGTGTACCGCTCCTCAAAACGTATATGTGCCAGGAGCAGGAGTTGAAACAACTGATGGCCATGTTTCTTATGATGAAATCGTTCAACATATTGCAAAAAGTGTTGAAGGTTTAGTGAATCATCCAAAAATGGGTGCAGGAACCCTAGGAGGAATTCAAAACGACAACACTATAAAACGGATAAAAGATGGCGGCAACTTTGGAGGTAATCTGGTTCTAGATGGACAAGAAATTACAAATCCAGAATTTAAAAACGCCCGAATTTTTACTCCACGGGTCGTTGCTACTGACTATAATAACGAAGAAGCATTTGCTGAAGAGTGTTTCGGTCCTATCGTTTTTGTTGTAAAAACGAAAGATCGAAAACATTCCTTAGAAATTGCAGCACATATGGCCAACACCAAAGGCGCTTTAACCTGTTTGGCATATTGTACCGATGAAGCTATGATGGGCGAAATTGAAAACACGATGAATGCAACTTTTACACCTGTTTCTTTCAATTTTGGAGGCGCTGCTTTTGTGAACCAGCATGCCGCATTTAGTGATTTCCATGTTACAGGTGGCAACCCTGCTGGTAATGCAAGTTTCACAAATCCTGAATACGTAAACAAAAGATTTGTGTGGGTTGGAAATCGATATGCTAAATAACCGTTCGTAAATCCATTGAGCAACATCGTAAATCCATAACACGAACTGTGTACATTATATATTTGAATTCATTAATATTGCCGTAAGTCATAAACAAAATGGTTAACAATATTTTAAAAGTAGTTTTCTTTCTCCTAGCAATCCTTTTCGCATTTTTGTTGTTTCGGTCTGTAAAGGGAGAAATCGAATATAGAGCCGAGGTAGATCGCGTAGAAGTAATGGTTATCAATAAACTAGAGAAAATACGAGAAGCGGAATTGGCTTATAAAGATGTTAAAGGTGAGTTCACTGGTGATTATGATTCTTTAATCAATTTTATCAAAACAGGGAAAATGCAAATTCTTGTTGAATATGGAGACAAAGATGATTCCACGTCGGTTTATAGTCAATTTATAAAGGAAGTAAGCATTCGTGATAGCCTATTTAAAAACTTCAAAGTTGATTCAATCGCATTTGTTCCTCCGGCAGATACCGCAAAATTTCTGTTGCTTGCAAGCAGAGTTGTTCAAGGAAATGTGGAAGTGCCAGTATTTCAAGTGACTGACCCATTCCCGTTCGACAAACAAAGAGCAAATTCAAATCATCCAAAAAAGGCACTTCAAGTTGGCTCTATTTCAGAAGCATCTTATTCTGGTAACTGGAAATAAACACATTGAGTACTGACTATTCTCATTCCATACGCAACAGACTTTTTCTTGTCCTAAGTCGTGATGAATTAGAATTTGCAGTAACGGATAACACCTTAAACGTACTTTTAACAGGCAGTTCTGCGGTAACCGACATGGCTATGCTTGAAGATGTTCTTTCAAACACATCCCCACTTTCAGAAATATTCAGTAGTGTAAACTTAACTTGGTCTGGTAATACTTTTCATTGTTATCCTACGGCGTTTACAAATGCGCAAGACCAACGCACTCTATTTGTAGCCAACCACAAGCTAAGGCCCTCTGAAAAGCTATTAACGGGGTCGCTTAGTGCCGATATCGCGTTGTCGTATGCCGTTGATCCTCATTTTTTGAACTCGATTAAAAAGAAGTACCCAAATGTTGTTTACCAACATGAAGTCGAACCCTTGTTTGAATACGTTCAATCTGAAATTAAACCAAACAATCACGGCCTTATTCTCGATAGCAATGCATCACGGTCCATACTTTTAGTTAAGACCGACCAACAAATTCGGTTGGTAAACCAATACGACACAAAAGACATTAATGATGTTTTTTACTATGTAATGTTGTCGATCGAACAACTTGAATTGGATATTGAAAATGCTACATTATTCTGGATATCGGATACAAACAATACACCGTTTAGTGAGATTCAACAATTGTTTAAACAATACGTTAAAAATATCATTGCCGTTGAAATGACACCAGCAATTTCCACCACATTAGCCACATCGATTGCATGCGGATAATTACTGGGAAGCATAAAGGATTGCCTATTCCAATGCCAAAAGGTGGAGATATTCGCCCAACTACAGACCGTGCCAAAGAGGCGCTTTTTAGTATCCTTGCTAGTCGATATGACTTTGAAGAAATTTCTGTTCTTGATCTATTTTCGGGCAGTGGTAATGTAGGCTTCGAATCTGTATCCCGTGGTTGTAATAACGTTACTTCAATAGAGAAAAATAGAAAAGTTGCAATGCAGGCCCAGACGTTCGCTGTCGACAGAAAAATTAAAAATATCAAATTCACATCGATGGATGTTTTTCAGTTCCTTAAAAAGTGCACTCAGACCTTCGATATAATTTTTGCTGATCCTCCTTACCACCTACAAAGTATAACATCATTACCAGACCTAATAGAACAACAGCAACTGCTTAATTCTAATGGTTTACTCATAATTGAGCACGAGTCGACACTGCAGTGGGACCATAAACACTTGATTGAGACAAGGAAATACGGCCAGTCTGTTTTTAGCATGTTTCAATTTGATGTATCTTTGACTGAATGAGAATCGCACTATTTCCTGGCACTTTCGACCCATTTACAAATGGGCACCTTGATATTGTGCAAAAAGGTCTCGGATTATTTGATGAAATCGTCGTTGCCGTTGGAGAAAACGCCAGTAAAAGAACCATGTTCGACATGGAAACGCGTTTGAGGTGGATAAACAAGGTTTTTGAAAATGAACCACGCGTAACGGTAAAGCGATACACGGGACTTACGATTCAATTTTGTACCACAATGAATGCAAGTTTCATTTTACGCGGATTACGGACAATCGGAGATTTTGAATACGAGAAACAAATCGCGATGGTTAATGCAGATTTAAATCCAGATATTCAAAGTGTTTTTGTTTTAAGCGAGCAGAAATATACGGCTGTAAGCTCAACCGTAATTAGAGATTTAATTTTACATGGGGGCAATTACGCTCCATACCTCCCTGAAGGTGTTACAGTTTCTCAAGAACGTACTTGATATTTTGGTAGGTATCTAAGTTGTCTAAATCCAAAAGCGCACGATTTACCCATTTTATTTCTTCAATCTCTTCTTCAACCTGAGGTTTTGCGTCTTGCCATTCGGCACTATGCATATTGTACCAATGCGTCTCCTTCAATAACCACTTTTTTTCAAAATAGATGTGATACGTTAATCCAATTTTATGATTTACCTCGATGCCGAAAACGTTACACTCCTCTTCAACTTCCCTAACGGCTGCATTTACAATTGATTCCCCCTTATCCAACTTGCCTTTAGGTAAATCCCATACCCCTTTGCGCTTCATAAGTAACAAATGCTCATCTGTATTATATACTGCTCCGCCAGCCGCGTATATGAGCTTAAAGCAGGCCAAAAAGTTGTCAAACCCGTTTGGCTCTGACACTTGAATTGTTCGTGGGTTGTCGCACTCCTTCAGGTAGGTCAATACCGCTTTTAACAATTCCTTATCGACATGTTTTATTACAAGACTTACACCTTCAATGTTTGTGTTTTGGTCAAAAACAAAGTGATGTCTCCGATAGAATATTTTATACTTTTGTTCCATGAATGGTGAGTCCAATACTTCTGTCAAATTAGCTGAATTTTTATTGAATATAAAAGCGGTAAAATTACAACCAAGTAATCCATTCAAATGGTCAAGTGGTTGGAATTCGCCAATTTATTGCGACAACAGGGTCACGCTTTCATATCCAGAAATTCGCACATTCATAAAAAATAAAATGGCAGCGGCGGTTAAATCAGAATTTCCAAATGCCACAGCATTATGTGGTGTTGCAACTGCAGGTATAGCTATAGGTGGGTTGGTAGCAGACGAACTTGAAATGCCATATTCGTATTGTAGACCAAAACCAAAAGAGCATGGCATGAAGAATCAACTTGAAGGTCGACTCGATAAAAACGACAAAGTTGTGCTTGTGGAAGACTTAATATCAACGGGAGGCAGTAGCTTAAAAGTTGTTGAATTCCTTAGAGAAAACGGCTACCAAGTAGAAGGCTTAATATCAATATTTACGTATAGCTTCAACATAGCGTCTGAAAATTTTGCTCAAGCGAACTGCAAACACTATAGTTTAGGCGGTTACAATGATCTATTAACCCATGCCATACAGCAAGGCATAATTACAGAAGCAGAACTACCAGCGTTAAACGCCTGGCGTCAGAATCCTGCAACTTGGGGAGTTTAAATAACCTGCATTATCGCATACCTCGCGTTTTTTTGACTTGTTCGTAAGCAGATTTCATCTTTTTAAAATGCTCTTCCGCTGATTGTACCTGTGCAGGGCCTAAGTTGGCCACCCGATCCGGATGATATTTACGGGCTAGTTTTCTATACGCCTTTTTTACCTCTTCATCCGTTGCAGATGATTCAATTTCAAGAATGGTGTATGATGAAGTTTGAGAAGCGGGCTGATAACTCGCAAAAGCTGAATTGAACTCTTGCTCTGATAACCCGAGATAGTTCGATATTTGGTACAAAACCTGACGTTCTTTATCATCAACATGATCATCAGCCAACGCTATTCCAACGAGATAATAAAACAACTGCCTTCTATTCGCAATTGGCATCGCATATCGCACTTGTCGCAAAACGGACTCCAAAGGAATTTCCTTTTTAACCAAGTCGCGAAGCAGTAACATGTCTCTTTTGGTTTGATCCACACCAAAATTCTGTTTAAAGAAGCGTTTAACGTAATCAAGCTCTGACTTAAGTATTTTGCCATCAGCCTTCATTACTGCGGCTGTAAGGACCAGTAATGATGCTTTAAAGTCAAACTCTGTTGTTGCACGTCGTCCAGAAAACTGTTTGCCCCCTTGCAGCCTTTTGGGTTGGTTCTCCCCTCCTATCCAATTCCCTAGCGCAAAGCCTATCAGCGCACCTATCGGTCCACCAACTGCCCAACCTAGTCCAGCTCCTATCCACTTTTCAATTCCCATATACAAACGTACTTAGTATAACGCTGAATTGCATTTATCAGTCGTCTAATTTCAAAAAAAATCCCTCTAAAACATATGTTTAAGAGGGATTTGAATATTGTTTATGACAGATTAATATCTGTACATGTCAGATTTGTAAGGACCTTCTGGATTCACACCAATGTATTGTGCTTGCTCAGAAGTAAGTTCTGTAAGTTCAACGCCAATTTTAGCAAGGTGTAAACGCGCTACTTTTTCATCTAAATGTTTAGGAAGCGTGTATACGTCGTTGTCATAACTTGCTGCATTTGACCATAATTCCATCTGTGCCAAAGTTTGGTTTGTAAAACTGTTAGACATTACAAATGAAGGGTGCCCAGTTGCACAACCTAAGTTCACCAATCTACCTTGAGCCAAAATAATGATCTCTTTCCCATTGACATTGTAAACGTCTACTTGAGGCTTAACTTCAAATTTTGAATCCCCATGGTTTTCTTCTAACCAAGCCATATCGATTTCATTATCGAAGTGACCAATGTTACACACGATTGTTTTGTCATTCATTGACTTAAACAATTCTGCATTTATGATGTCTTTATTTCCTGTTGCTGTAACAATGATATCAGCTCTATGAACTACGGTTTCCATTTTCTTAACTTCAAAACCGTCCATTGCTGCTTGCAGCGCACAAATTGGATCAATTTCTGTTACAATTACGCGCGCTCCAGCTCCTCTTAATGAAAGTGCTGTTCCTTTCCCTACATCACCATAACCAGCTACAATAGCAACCTTACCTGCCATCATAATATCAGTTGCTCTACGAATTGCGTCAACTGCAGATTCACGACAACCATATTTGTTATCAAACTTAGATTTTGTTACTGAATCATTAATATTGATTGCTGGCATAGGAAGTGTCCCAGCCTTAACGCGATCATAAAGTCTCAAAACACCTGTGGTAGTTTCCTCAGAAATACCTTTGATGTTTTCAACCATTTCTGGAAAACGATCTAACACCATATTGGTTAAATCACCACCATCATCAAGAATCATGTTTAACGATTTCCCGCCTTCAAAAGCAGTAAGCGTTTGTTCAATACACCAATCAAATTCCTCTTCATTCATGCCTTTCCAAGCAAATACAGGAACTCCAGTAACTGCAATTGCTGCTGCTGCTTGATCTTGTGTAGAAAAGATGTTACATGAAGACCATGTAACTTCTGCGCCTAAAGCCGTTAATGTTTCAATCAAGACTGCTGTCTGAATTGTCATGTGTAAACATCCTGCAATACGTGCTCCTGCTAGAGGTTGTGAATCTCCGAATTCTTCTCGCAAGGACATAAGTCCAGGCATTTCAGCTTCCGCCAAATTCATTTCTTTTCTTCCCCAATCTGCAAGATTGATGTCTTTAACTTTGTAATTTGTTGTCGTCAACGTAGTCATATTTGAGTTGTCAAAATTTAGTGCAAAGGTATTCTTTTAAAACGCTTATAAAAACAATTCCAATTGCGGTTTGTTTTGAGTAAGTAATAAATTTGCACAACTTTATAAATATATATGTACCCAGAAGAATTAGTAAGACCCATGAGAGCAGAATTGACTGCCAATGGATTTACAGAACTTAAGTCTGCCGACGAAGTAACTACTGCAATGAGCAATGCCAAAGGATCAACCTTAGTTGTTGTGAATTCAGTTTGCGGTTGTGCAGCAGGAACAGCACGACCAGGAGTTGTGCATTCCTTAATTGGAGATAAAAAACCGGACAATTTGTTTACGGTTTTTGCAGGACAAGACAAAGACGCTACAAACACTGCGCGTGCCACTATGGCACCATACCCACCTTCTTCACCTTCAATAGCATTGTTTAAGGATGGTGAATTGGTTCACATGGTTGAACGTCATCACATCGAAGGTAGATCTGCTGAGATGATTGCTCAAAATCTACAAGCTGCTTATAACGAATACTGTTAGCACATAAAAACGAATAACAAAAAAGGGTCCGCCAGCTGGCGGACCCTTTTTTAACGTCTTTATTTTCTATCAAGGAGCTCCAACTCTGTGCATCGCACATCTAAAGCCTAGTGTTGATAGAGATTGTCTTTGATCTAGGAATCTTCTTGTTCCAGGAGACATCCAGTATCCACGATCGTTCCAAGAAGCACCTTTATAAACGTGTGCTTGATCGTTTACTAAAGATGATACTCCATATTCATACATTTGGTTGTCTCCATTGTACACTTCTTCATCTAGGTGTCCAACGTTGTCTGCTTTTTGGTAGTTACGTCTTTCTTGAACATCAACAGTTTCAACATCTTCATACACGATTCTACCCAGGCTATCTTTAACATCGATAACACCCCACTGATCAAGTTGTGGTTTTTGGTAATCGTTTCCTCTAAAAGGGTTGAAGTCTGTATTGTCATCAAGTGACAATGCACGATATACGTCCATTACCCACTCGCTTACATTACCACTCATGTTGTACAAACCATAATCGTTTGGCCAGTAAGCTATCACTTCAGTAGTGATAAGTGCTCCATCGTTTAACCAGCTTGCAATACCGCCCTGGTCTCCTTTTCCTCTCTTGAAGTTTGCATTTATCAAACCTCTATCCTTTTCTTTTCCAGTTAGGTTACGTACCGTTAAACCACCCCAAGAATAAATCTTTTTGTCGTTTACATTCTCGTATAAAGAAGCACCAACGTTTGCTGTTGCAGCGTATTCCCATTCTGCTTCAGTAGGTAATCGGTAGTCAGGTAAGAAGATACCGTCTTCCATCTTAACGTTTCGAGTTCCTTTTTTCACGTTGATATCCTTCACTAGATGCTTTCCGTCCATTCCTTGAAATTGACCTACTAAATAAGCACCAGTATTGAAGTTCTCTTCGTTCATTTGTTGGATATCTGGTTCAAGAATTCCTTCTCTAATCAGAATCATTTCATTTACACGGTCTGTTCTCCACTTCGCAAACTCAGTTGCTTGTAACCAACTAACGCCAACTACTGGGTAGTTCTTGTATGCAGGGTGACGGAGGTAATACTCAACGTAAGGCTCGTTGTACGCCAATTTGTTTCGCCAGCAATTTGTATCAGGCAAAGCAGTTTCATATACTTCCGGTAAGTCAGCAAAGACCCGTTTCGTCCAGTATAAGTACTCTAAATAGTGTGAGTTACTAATCTCAGATTCATCTATATAGAATGAAGCAACCGTCACTTTTCTTTCGAAGTTGTTTCGATCGTAAAGCACGTCTTGCTCTGATGAACCCATGGTGAAGTTACCACCTTTCACGTATACCAAACCTGGACCGGTTTCTTGACCTGCATAGTCGTAAGTCTCAAATCCACCCCATTTGGCGTCGTTATAATTCCATCCTGTGATGGATGACTTTTCCTTTTTGCAAGCTGTTTGAAAGATGATCAAACTACAAGCAAATAAAAAAACTAAGTTATTTCGTTTCATATTTTTCGAAAATATCGTCTTTCTACTAAACTGCAATTCTACCGAATTATTGTTTAATATTCTATTATTTGGTTAAAAATCAGGGCAATGAAGTGGTTTATGCTTAATCATAGGTCTACGTGGACACCATTCAATTGCTGTACTTATTTCATGAGAACCACGAGCAGCAGCTTTCTTTGAATCCACAGTTAAATCGAAACTATAACCAAACTTAAACTTGTCTTTTCTAAACCCTACCAATAACATCAAGGCATCTGAGTTTTTAACTTCACCCAATGTTTGTCTGAACCAAAGCCCTGACACCAATGGCCCTCTATTCAAATAGAAACCTACATTAAGTTGCGTAAACTGTCCTTGCTTCATGAACAATGCATTTGGACTAAACGTACTATTTGGGTTACGTCTTTTATCCAATGGAATAACAGAACCTAAATGCGCTGTATATCGTCTTGGTAGTTTTGCTTCTGGATCACCGTAAAATGACTGAACTGGTTCAATCATATTGTGTACAGCGATACCACCATAAAATTTCTCTGTGTAAATTAACCAACCTGTGCTAAAGTTTGGTGTTGTGATTTTTGCAGGAGGAATAGGCTCAGAGGTAGCATTAACAAAACCCCTTGTAGCATCTATTTGATCTTCCCAACGCAATTTTGACCAATCCAATCCACGTTGCATTACTTGACCTTCTAATCCAAATCGCATGAATACTTTACGGCTTACAATTAATTGGTATGAGTATATCGCACTCAGTTGAGTCGTTGTGAGAAGTCCTTCCCCAGCAACATCACGTACAGCCAACAAACCTAAACCACCATTAATTTTATCAAAATGTTGATCATATGAAAAAGCTGTAGTCACGAAAGTACCTGGCAAACTTGGCCATTGGTTTCTATAATTGATAACGGCTCTTCCGCCACCACCACCACGCTGACATTGCCCAGTACCAGCCATTGCTGGGTTTGTGTAAATTGGAGTTGCATAGAACTGGGTAAATTCTGGGTCCTGTGCAGACGCAGTGTCACGCCCAAACCCAAATAGTAGTCCGACCGCTAATGCACCGAGTAGTATTCTTTTTGTCATCTTGTTCTTTTAATCTGCTAATGCTCTTTATGTTGAAAAATATATTGTAAAGATAGCTTCTTTCAATATTCCAAGCAATATATTATTCAATTTAAACCGTTTATTAAGCACTTTATTGCCTGGCTGTCATCGTATTCTGATTTTATTCCCCAAGTTTAATGTCCTAATTATCGTCAAAATGATGTGGGGCAAACAAGCGGTTTATACGTTTTCCTAGGTCGCTTACCACACCACTCAATAACCGCACTAATTTCATGAGACCCTTTAGCCGCGCCTCGTTTCGAATCAACTGTTAGGTCATAGCTATAGCCAAACTTAAACTTGTCTTTCTTAAACCCCACCAAGGCAATAACCGCATCAGAATTTAGGGTTTCTCCAAAAGTTTGGCGGAACCACAATCCAGTTATCAGTGGACCTCTATTCAAATAAAATCCCATGTTCATTTGAGTGAATTGACCTTGCGCCATAAACAGTACATTTGGATTAAAGCTGCTCTCCTTCAAGTTTCTTTTATCTAATGGTATTACCGACCCCAAGTGAACGGTATACCTCCGTGGCAACTTAGCATCAGAAGAATAAAATGACTGGACTGGCTCTATTATGTTATGTACTGCAATACCACCATAAAAACGTTCGCTGTAAATCACCCAACCAGTGCTAAAATTAGGCACGGTTATTTTATTTGTGATAGGCACTTCTGAAGTTGGCAAAACAAAGCCTCTTGTAGCCTGAATTTGATCTTCCCATCTCAGCTTTGACCAATCTATACCACGTTGCATAACCTGTGCCTCTAATCCAAAACGCATGTATAATTTTCGATTAATGGGCAGCTCGTAAGCATAAATCGCACTCAATGAATTCGAAGTCAATAGCCCCTCTCCTGCAACGTCATTTACTGCTAATAATCCAATACCCCCATTTATTTTCTCGAATTGTTGGTCGAATGAAAAAGCCGTTGTCGTAAATGATCCTGGCAAACTTGGCCATTGATTTCTATAATTAACACTTGCTCTTCCTCCGCCTCCAACTCTATCACACCTACCTGTTCCTGCAAGCGCAGGGTTTGTATAAACTGGCGTGGCATAAAACTGAGAAAATTCAGGATCTTGTGCTTGAAGCGGCTGTACTGATACACATAAGAATAATAAATTAACAAACACGAACGGAGCAATTTTAACCAAGCAGTTTTTCATAGATATATTTTTAGATTAAAAAGGAAGTATTAGAATACGCAACACATTATGGATAAAATATTACCTAAATTCAACAATAATTCATGCTCTTTCTTGTTTATCATCTTAACATTGTGTGCCGTAAACCTCAATTGTCTAATCCCTAATTAGAATGAAAGCAATTAAAGTCGTACTTCTATTTGTCTTACCTTTTATCTGCAATAGTGCCTTTGGGCAGTCAAGTGCCGATGTAAGTAGGACACTTCAGTGGAATTTTTCGTTGCATGGTTCGCAAGAAAATTTTCAATCTCAATTGTCTTTTAAAAAATGTTATTACAATCAAATTGGAGAGGTTGCAGTACCGGTCTATTTTGAACGAATAGCTGTTCAGAATGCAAACACCAGCGTTTCGTTAAGCAACATTAAATACAGTGACAAAACAATAGACAACGACGTAATTGAGAACCTTTTAACTGCTAATGTAGAACTCAAGCAGTATATTTCTTATCAGCAGGGACGTCCCATATTGAATATTGAATTCGTGCCAGCTATAAAAAATATTTCAGGGAGTATTTCCGTAATACAGTCGTTCAATCTCTTTTTTTCTACACTGACTTCACAAAACAAACTATCCCATAAAAAAGCCAGCATATTTAAATCACAAAGCGCATTAAGTCAGGGAGAATGGCATAAATTTAAAATTACGAGTGAGGGTATTTATAAAATAACGGGCTCTCAATTGGCTAGTGCGGGTATTGACGTTGCAAACATCAGCGCCAAAACAATCAAGATTTTTGGATTTGAAGGAGGCCCTTTATCGGAAGCCATTCCAGACTATCGGTCAGATGACCTGGAACAATTTGGGATAGATTTAGTTGACAATAACGGCAACAATCGCATAGATGCCGATGATTTTATACGTTTCTACGCGCAAGCCGCTCATGCCTGGAAGTTGGCCAATGGCCAGTATGTGCACCTTCAAAATGTGTACTCAAACAATGCCTATGTCTTCTTAACCCATGGTGGTTCGGACGCTAAGAAGTTGGGGTTAAGTGTGCATGGTCAGGGGAATTCTTTTGACCAAAGTCTTGATTATTTTTATGATTTAGTTCACCATGAAAAAGAAGAAGTAAATTTCATTCAAAGTGGTAGACACTGGTATGGTGATGAGTTTAGAGTTCAGAAAATACGCACTTTTGATCACAGTTTTAGTGACGTAAAAACGCAATATCCTGCACGACTTTCGCACAGGTTTGTTGGACGGTCAATTGGATCAAGTGGGTCGTGTGGATTGTTTGTTAACGGATCAAGTTGGGACAACATGTTTTTTGGCGCTGTAAGCGGTGATTACGACGATACTTTTGGCAGGATTGCAAATAAGAGTAACATATTTACCATGACTGGCAATAGTGTTTCGTTAAGATACGAATACAATCTACCGTCTGGCGAAGGCAATGCCTGGATTGATTACTACACGCTCTCTGTTCCAGTTGGGTTACAGCTCACCGGTAACCAAAAGATTGTCCGAAGTAAGGAAGCTGCAGATTATGCATCTGCACGATATCAGTTCACTGGTAGTGCTTACTCAATTTGGAATATAACTGACGTTTTTAACCCAACACTACAACAAACCTTCGACGAAGGCGGTAAACGTAATGTTATCACTGCAACTGGTAAAGAAGCCGTGAATTATGCGTTGTTTAAGTCTGGTGAGGAGTTATCCCCTGAGTTTGTTGAAACCGTTGTTAATCAAAACATGCACCAAACCTCAGATGTTGATTTTATCATAATTACACATCCAGATTTCTTGGATGAATCAGTTAGGTTGGCAGACTTTCACAGAAAAGAATACAATCAAAAAGTTATTGTCGCCAATATCAGAGACATTTACAATGAATTTTCAGGAGGACGGCAAGACCCTGTTGGCATTCGTGAGTTTATTCGCATGCACTATACTAGAGGATTAACCAGCAATAAACCGTTGGACAATGTACTTCTTATGGGAGACGGAAGTTATGACTTTCAAAATCGAGTTGAATTAAATACAAACTATATCCCAACATTTCAAGGCCGAAACACAACTGACCCAGTAAATTCATATTCGTCTGATGATTTTTATGCGATACTAGATGATGCTGAAGGTTATTATGACCTAACACTTGCCGCAGAAGACCTTGACATAGGCATTGGTAGAATACCGTGTAATTCTTTAAATCAAGCCAAAATAATGGTTGACAAAATTGTACGTTATCACGATCCATCCACATTTGGCGATTGGCAGAATAGGCTTACTTATTTAGGAGACGACGAAGATGGTTCTATCCACTTAGACGACTCAGAAATGATGTCAAATTTTGTTAGAAACCAAGAGCCTGTTTTTAACATCAATAAAATCTATTTAGACGCCTATGAGCAAAAAAGTTTTGGAAGCGGTGAAAAGTATCCTGATGTAAATATTGCTATAAGTAAAACTTTAGAGAAGGGCACATTAACATTTAACTATATTGGTCACGGTGGACCTTCAGGGATGGCGCATGAACGTGTAGTAACGCGGGATGAAATTAGGTCTTGGACCAATTACAACAAACTTCCATTGATGGTAACTGCAACGTGTGAATTGAGCAGGTTTGACGATCCTGCACAGGATTCACCCGGCGAGCTGATGTTGTTTAACGCTAATGGTGGCGCTGTTGGACTTGTAACTACCATGCGTTTGGTGCAAATTAGTTTAAACACACGTATTAGCGTTCAAGTGTGGGACAACAATATTGTCGCACTCTCCAACGGTCCGAAACAATTGGGTATCTTTTTTCGGGATACCAAAAACGAAACTCAACGTGCCGTTAATCAACGCAATTTCTCCCTTTTAGGAGACCCAGCAATGACGTTGTCTTTCCCTAAATATAACGTAGTTAGTACAAAAATTAACGACTCAATAATTGGCAATCAATCGATTGATTCGCTTAAGGCATTTTCACGTATTAAAGTTGATGGAGAAGTACGAACCCCATCTGGTGATTTGGCCTCAGATTTTAATGGCTTTGTTTACCCAACGATTTATGATAAATTTTTGGGCTTTGAGTCGCTAGGTAATGATCCTGAAAGTTATGTCCGCAAGTATCAGCTGCAAAATAGTGTGCTTCACAGAGGAAAGGTGTCTGTTATTAACGGTGAATTCTCATTTCAGTTTGTAGTGCCAAAGGACATATCTTACAATTTTGGTAAGGGGAAAATATCCTACTTCGCAGAAAACGGCGTTATTGACGCACATGGCTATGACACAAGTATAACTGTGGGAGGGTCAATCACCGAAATTGCAGATGATAAAAAAGGGCCAGAAATTGAGCTTTATCTGAATGACAAATCATGGGTCTTTGGAGGAACAACAAATCCAACACCGTTACTTTTATGTTCAGTGTTCGATGAGAATGGAATTAACACTGTCGGTAATGGCATTGGTAGAGACATCACCGCCGTCATAGATGCAGGAACCGAAGATGAACAAATTATTGTATTAAATGATTTTTACCAATCAAAATTGGATTCATATCAAGAAGGTGAAATAGAATATCGGATGGAATCCATAGCACCAGGACGTCATACATTAAAGATTAGGGTGTGGGATGTTTACAACAACGTATCGGAAGATGAGACGGAATTTGTGGTAGCAGAAGACGCTGAATTGGCGTTGCATAATGTTATCAACTTTCCGAATCCATTTACAACGTCTACAGTATTCCATTTTGACCACAATAAAACCGGTCTACAGATGGACGTTTTACTCCAAGTTATCACACCAACAGGTAGAATTGTAAAAACCTTCAACCAAAGCACTGTTAGTGCTAACAGCCACTTTGACGCAATATCATGGAACGGGAAAGATGATTTCGGAGACCAGTTGGCGAGAGGTGTTTATCTATACAAATTATCAGTAAAAACTGAGGACGGAAATAAGGCAGAAGTGACGCAGAAATTGGTCATCTTAAAGTAGATGGTCTCGAAATAAAAATATAAATTTGCCTATAGCGTTCATTTAAAAAACGAACATAGTGAAAGTATCAAGTAAAGTAAAAACGTA
>JBLING010000021.1:0-18282 GCA_047639155.1 bacterium | reverse complement strand
CTCCAAAGCGACTCTCGCCTTGAACTCAGAACTGAATTTGCGTCTTGTTTGTTTTGTCATTTTAGGTTGTTAAATGTAATCGTTTTTTAACTTAACCTTTGGCCCTTTTTTTGGGGAGGATTATACTTCTATCGAACCGAAACCAAATTTGCAATAGGTGAAAACGTTTTTATAGCACCATTAATGCAAGCGGATTTTAGAGTCGGTGCATGCGTATCGGATCCAGAGAATTTATTGTTGTCATTAGGTGCTTTTGACGCGAGTAGACGTAAATTAAAAAAACATAGTCGAGTCAATTTGAAAATCGGTGGAGTAATTGGTGTAATCCTTTTTAAGAGGTTTCAATTAGGATTTAACACTTCCATTGGAATGAATAGATCAATTTCTGCTATTCAGTCAAGAAAGTTGCGAAGTGTTCAAAGTGGTTTTTTTATTAATGTTAATCTGACACATCCTGAAAATCTATAGCCGTAAGGACAATTATATTTTCACTTACTTAGATTAAAAACAGAATAAAAACCCAGGCCAAAATGACCCGGGTAACATTTTTAAGAGGCTTTCTTGCCTACCATTAGCAATTCGTTTACGACTACTTCGGTTGCGTACCTCTTATTGCCCTCAGGATCCTCCCAGCTTCTGTTGTTGAGTCTTCCTTCAATGCAAATTTCTTGGCCTTTCTGAAGGTACTTTTCAGCGATTTCAGCTGTTTTTCCCCACGCCACTAAATTGTGCCATTGCGTTTCGGTGGATTGTTCTCCGTTTGGTTTTTTAAACGATTCATTTGTAGCTAAACTGATTTTTGCTACTTTTTTGCCTGAGGCAATTTCCTTTACTTCTGGGTTGTTACCCAAATGTCCGACGAGTCGAACGCTGTTTCTTAAAGAGTTCATGTTTGGTTTATTTGTTTAAAATATTTTCTCAAAATAACAGCGGTTCAATCGATTCACAGTAACAAAATATCCGGATAACTCCCATCGTATATTGATAAATCTCCGAACAAAAAAAAGCGGTGCACCAAATGACACCCCGCTTCATGAAATTTTTATTGTTTGACTAAATCTCCCCTACAACAGATTCAGTAACGTTGATCAAGTGATCTCCAACGCGTTCAAGTGATGAGAATATGGTATTGTATATCATGGCTGCTTCAACATTATAATCTTCGTTACCCAATTTATCGTGATTTTCATCTCGAAGCTCGTTTCGTTTTGTGTTGATTCTATCTTCAATCTCTCTTGCTTTGGCTTTAGTAACTTCAGAATAATTTAAGACATGTAAATTTTTGACCATCTCATCAAATCCTTCACCAACCAAGCCTATCATCCCTAACAATGCCGTACGCTGTTCAGGTAAGAAATATATTCTCTTCTCGTTTTTTGACTCAATATTTTTAGCAATTTGGAAATATATATCGCCAATTCTCTCCAAGTCATTTGCGATATTCATGTATGTTCTGAGTCGAATCGACGTTTCTTGAGTTATCTCTCGATCCGCAAGTTTGGTTACGTACTCCGTAACTTCAATCTCCATATTGTCCGTAATACTTTCATACTTGGCCAATTTCTTTAAGAGTCTGCGTCGTTTTTTATCATCCGTTTCTTGTATCAATTCTTCAAGAAAACCGTTCATTTTACGCGTTACACTTCCAAACCTTGCGGTCTCTTTTTGTAATTCAATGGTGGCAAGTTCAGGTGTCACAATGTTTCCAGAAATGAACTGAAGTTTACTATTTATTTCATCCTCGTCCACTTTTTCTTTAACAGTTTTTGTTGCAACTTTTACCAGCCAGGGTACGAATCCAATCATAATTAATACATTCAGCATATTAAAAGATGTATGAAAAGCGGACAATCCCATTGCCATGCCTTCTTTTGACATTGGGTCTTCAAATCCAATGGACATCATGCCATTCGACAATATCGGTAAGAAAAACGGCAATAAAATCACCATCCATGTAACGCCTATTACATTAAACAATGAGTGAATACGTGCCGAGCGTTTCGCTGCCGTATTTCCGACAATAGAAGCCAGTTCAGCCGTTATTGTAGTTCCAATGTTTTCACCTAAAATCATTGCAGCTGCAACATCAAAAGGCAACCAACCCTGCGCACACATAGTCAGTGTTATTGCCATCGCGGCACTGGATGACTGGACAACAATTGTTAAAATTGTGCCTACCAATACAAAGAATAGTCTTGACCATATACCACTATTCGAAAAGCTTTTTAACCATTCCAAAACTTCTGGGCTTTGTTTGATATCCGGAACTGCATCTTTTAACGCACTAAGTCCTAAAAACAGAATTGCAAATCCCACAATAAATTCCCCCCAGTACTTGACCTTTCCTTTGTTAATAAATAACATCGGAACGCCGATGGCAAAAAGTGGTATTGAGTATGCGGATAACTTAATCTTGAAACCTAATACAGACACCAACCAACCTGTAATTGTTGTGCCAATATTTGCACCCATCATTACACCGGCTGACTCCATAAGAGACAATAGGTTTGCGTTTACGAAACTAACCGTCATTACTGTAGTTGCCGATGATGACTGCACCAATGCCGTGATTAAAAATCCTGTAAATACGCCTAACACGCGATTTTTAGTCATATTCCCTAAAAACCCACGAAGTTGAGATCCAGCTGCACGTTGAATGCCTTCGCTCATCATTTTCATTCCAAAAATGAAAAATGCCAACGCGCCAAGAATTTGAATTACACTACCGATTCCAAAGTCCATAATCTAGTTTTTGATAAAAATTGTGTTTTATATATCATATAGAAGTGTGTCGTTATCATTTTAAACACGTCTATTTTCTGTGAACAAAAATGCACAATATGGAGTGGACTGCAAGCATACTAAGATTAATTTTTTGTTAAACGAAATGCCATATCAAACCGCAATACGCACTAAACTCAACGCGCAACGCATTGTTCATAATATGACATAATAACCCCGTGGGCGTCATTTATTTGGCTGATAATTAGTTATTTACAATCAACTATTGGCCCATATTATATTATCCCCATAAGAAATTTATGTTTAATTCTATGTTGCATTTACTATTCCGCACTAAATATTTCTAAAATTGCATCTCCCCCAATATTAAGTTTATATTAAATCTATGTTATCACTTGATTATGCTTTAATAACCTTAAGGTAACAATTGAGCGGTATTACCCACCTTTGTATCTGTTTATTACTGAATCATTATTAAAATGTTAAATAATCTTAAATCTTTTCTGATGCTGGGTACCATTCTGGTATTGGCTTCAAACAGTGCAGTAGCTCAAAGCTCAAAAACCTCCTCTTTTGGAAAAGGCTTGAATTTTATCACTGACGATTCTACGCTCAAAATCAAATTTCACTTTCGGATGCAGCAACTCTATACTGCCGAATACGATGGTACTGATTGGTCTTCGAATGCACTTATGCGTCGATCACGTATAAAATTAGATGGTTATGCACTAACACCGAAATTGGTCTACAAGGTGGAATTGGGTTTAACTGGTAGAGATATGAGCGTGTCCAGTGAAGCTGGCCAAGGTAGAGGAAGCTCGAGGTTAATTTTAGATGCCGCACTTAAATACCAAATGGATAAACATTGGCAGCTTTGGGCTGGTCAAACCAAGTTACCTGGAAACCGAGAACGTGTTGTTTCTTCAGCGAACCTTCAATTTGTTGATCGATCAAACGTGAACAGTAAGTTTAATCTCGATCGCGATATGGGCATTCAATTACATGGCAAATTCAAAGCAAGTGGGATGATTTTTCAACCCAAATTTGCTGTTTCCAATGGAGAAGGAAGGGATATCACAGAGGGCAACCACGGTGGTTTAAACTATACAGCTAGATTAGATTTCTTACCGTTTGGTGCTTTCGAAGGTAAAAAACAAGATTATGTGCTTTCGGACTTAACACGTCAACCTAAACCGAAACTGGCAATAGGCATAACCTATAACCAAAACCAAAACGCTGTTAGACAACAAGGGCAACTTGGTCGCTTTGTAACAGACTCTCTTGGAGGTTTTGTTGAAAACACCTTGACTATGGTTGAGGCGGATTTACTTTTCAAATATGAAGGTATCTCGGTTTTAGCGGAATACGCAATGACAGAAGGAGCAAAACTACTAACAGACGTGTCCAGACGTTATAATACCGGGTCCGGGTTAAACGTTCAAGCGGGATATTTGTTACCAAACAACTGGGAAATTGCTGCACGATACACATCTGTTGCACCAGACAATTCTATATTTTCTGCGATTACGGAACAAAACGAATACACCTTGGGAATCAGCAGATACATATCAGACCATAACCTAAAAATTCAATCGGACTACGGTGTGATTGAAACGGTTGGAACATCTTCCTTAACAAACTATAGATTCAGACTGCAAATTGAAATGCAACTGTAGTTCTAGAGATAGGTATAAAACAAAAAAGGGGTCCGAAATCGAACCCCTTTTTTTATGGATTGTATCGTTAAATCTTATTGACTGCAGTCGTTTGGCCATCAACGCTTATGTACTATACTCCAGGAGGAAGTAACGTAAGATTTATTACGGCTTCACTTGAAAGGGTGTTGGTTTCTGGAAGTACTAGTTTGGTTAGATCCTGGCCAACACTGTTTATTATCTTGATTGTTGCTGTTGGTCCAACATTGGATATCGTTACCTGACTAGTAGTAGGGTTTGGATATGCTTTTATTGATTGCGTTTCTTTCCGATTCGCTCTTACCGGATTCACTACTGAATACGTAAATGTACCATCGAAGTCGGTTTGCTTTAATCGGTAATATGAAATGTCTTCAATAGCGTTGTCATTAGTTGTTTGATATCTCAATACAGTTGTTGAGTTACCAGCCTCATTAACTACTTCAATTTCACTCCAGTAACTGCCATATATCGACTGCTCAATTGTGAAGTAATCGTTGTTACGTTCCATTGCTGTTGCCCAATTGTGGGTTACTGTTCCATTTTCGTCTAATTTAGAATCGAAGTGTATCAAATCTACAGGTAACGCACTTACAAACTCAACAGCAACGTCGTCTACAATTAGCCCACCTGTTCCAGATACTGTTCCTTTAAATGTTATTGTATGACTTGTTGCACTTGCCACAAATGTGAAACTTTCCGTTGTAAAGCTAAATCCGCCTCCAATGCGACCGATTGTCGCAGAAAGAACTCCTCCACTAACCGCAACTCGTTTGCAGCGTAGGGCCGCAAGTAGTGCGTCTTGAACATTTAAAAGACAGTTCATATTCGTGTCCAACTGTAAAACCAGAGATCGTTTGGCACAATCCCGCTTGCTTATCTACTTCTGCAACGCGATTGATTGTGCTAGTTCCGCCATATGTTTTTCCCATATACGTAGCTTCAGGACTACAACCCCATCCTGATGACATGTTGTTAAAGTTCCCATTTGTTACAGTTTGAGCACTTACCCCTAATGAAGAACATAAAAAGGCGATTGCAAATCCGAATTTAACAACTTGCTTGTAAATTTTTGAGTTTTGTATCCAGCAAAAGAAAACAGGTGCTATAGGCAATAATAGATTTAGATTTAAAAACATAACATGCGACTTTAATACGATATGTCAATGGCCATTGCTGTGCCACAAATCTTTAAACTACTGATTGTGTGATAGTTGCAATATTTCAAATGTTCACATGTGTCTAATTTTGGGACAATCTTTTCAATATGGGGTTGTAATTTATATATGGGACTGTCGTGCTAAACGGCTTTAGCAGACTTGAAGGCAGCACGTAATTGTTTGAATAAAACAAACCCATGTTTCGCGAACAATGACAGTTTTACACTTGGCTCACCCCCAAATCGATCATCGAAATGAATATTAACCCATTTGATTTTATACTTATATTGTTGATATGTACTAATGAGCACGTTTGCTAAATGAAAATCATTTGGAACATGGTTGACAATAGAGCGCAATGTGTCTGTATGCATGAAACGGTAAGGAACGTTTGCATCACTGACCCAAACACCCGTTGCTATCCAAATAAAAGAGCTTACTATTCTTGAAATGTAAAACCTCTTCCAACCATCATCTCTGGTCTTTCTATATCCATATACAACTGGGTGGGATGCGCTTGCTTCAACGCACGAAGCAAAGTAACTTGGGTTACACTGGCCGTCAGAATCCATCTGAAACACCCATTGGGCTCCATTCTCTATTGCCAATTGGTAGCCATATATACACGACTGACCGTGTCCTGAATTTACTTTATCAATCACCTTTATCTCAGGATGGGTTTCAGCATAAGACTGCATAATCTCTATACTCTTGTCTTTTGAACCATCGTTAATGATGCAATAGACGAAGTTGCCTAGGTTTTCTCGAAGTACTGGCAACCATGCATCAACAACGTACGACAGTGACTCTTCTTCGTTGTAAACGGGCATAATCACCCAAACCAAATCATTTCTCTGCATCTTGTATCATTTGATTTGCGGTTTGAAGCGCCATTTCTATGGCCTCATCCGTGTTTATATATGTGTAACGCGCTAGTCGACCAGAAAAATAAACCTTGTTGTCAATATTTTCTTGCTCAGCCAAACTCCAATATTTTCTAAATAATGCTGCATTATCATCAGCTGGAACAGGATAATAAGGGTCCCCTTCCCAAGTTGGCACTTCATAGGAAATTACCGTATTGTCTGACTGTTGCTTTGTAACATGTTTGATTTCAACCGAACGTGTATACGGATGCTCATTCGGGTAATTTATCTGAACGCAAGGCTGCTTGTATTCTTTCTTAAATTCTTTAAACGTTATATCCAATGACCTCCATGGTAGTTTACCATATTTAAACCCAAAATACGCATCGATTGGTCCCGAGTATAAAGTTGCTTGCTTGGGTACCACTTTATCTCGTACAGATTCGAAATCAGTTTCAAGTTGTACATCAATCAAGGGATTGTCTATCATCCGCTCAAACATTTTCGTAAAACCGGCCTTTGGTGTTAACTGATGCTCGTGATCCACATATCGTATGTCTTTATTAAATCGAATTGGTATACGTCCGCAAACAGACTTATTCAGTTCGCGCGGGTGCATTTCCCATTGCTTTAATGTGTAGTTCAAATAAAAAGCCTCGTAAAGTTCTTTCCCGACTCTCGACAACACAAACTCCTCAGAGTTGGTTGGATTATCGTTCTGAACTCGAATGTTGTTCAAGTGGGCTTCGGCCTCCTCTGCTGTAAACTCGCGATTGAAAAATTGACCCAGCGTTAATAGATTTATTGGAAACGGATATAAGTCACCGTTAAATGAACTTCGTACCTCGTAATTCCCAGGTATCCAATCCGTATATTGACCAAGATAGTCAATCAATTCTTTCTTGTTGCTTCTAAAATAGTGTGGGCCATATTGGTGAATTAATACACCAGACTCATGCAATCTGTCGTAACAATTCCCAGCAATATGATCGCGTTTGTCGATGATTAAGCTTCTCCATCCTTTTTTGATGGCTAACTGTTCTGCCACAACACAGCCAACTGGACCAGCACCGACAATTAATAAATCGTATTCGTTTTCCATCCAGTTATAAAGGGATATTCCCGTGTTTCTTTTTGGGTAAAGTATCAACCTTGTTTTCTAACATTTTAAAAGCTTTAATCAACTTCGTTCTTGTCTCTTCAGGCAATATAACTTCGTCGACAAAACCTCTTTCTGCTGCCCTATATGGATTTGCAAAAATGCCGGCATACTCTTGTTCTTTTTCTGATAACGCTTGTTCAGGGTTGTCGGATGCCGCAATCTCCCTTCTAAATATTATTTCTGCAGCTCCTTTGGCGCCCATAACGGCTATTTCGGCACTTGGCCACGCAAAGTTCATATCTGCACCTATATGCTTAGAGTTCATTACATCGTATGCTCCTCCGTACGCTTTACGTGTAATTACAGTCACACGTGGCACGGTTGCTTCGCTAAATGCATAAAGCAATTTTGCCCCGTTTGTAATAATTGCATTCCACTCTTGATCCGTGCCTGGCAAAAATCCAGGAACATCTTCCAACACCAGTAATGGGATATTAAAAGCGTCACAAAACCGAACGAATCTTGCTGCTTTTTGGCTTGATTTAACGTCTAAAACACCCGCTAAAAACGCAGGTTGATTGGCAACAATACCAATACTCCTTCCGGCCAACCTCGCCAATCCTACAACAATGTTTTCCGCAAAATCTTTATGTACTTCTAAAAATGAATCTTCATCAATTAAACCCTGAACGACTTCTCTGATATCGTACGGTTGGTTTGGATTTTCCGGAACAATATCAGCAAGAATATCTCTCGTTTCATTTTGTAATGTATATTCACTTAATGGTGCTTGCTCTTCACAATTTTGTGGTATGTAGCTCAATAATTTTCGCAACCGTTCTAGGAGGGCAACTTCATTGGCTGCGGTAAAATGTGCCACTCCTGATTTTGTAGAATGTACACTTGCTCCACCAAGTTCTTCAGAGGTTACTTCCTCATTGGTAACCGTTTTTACCACGTTTGGTCCGGTAACAAACATGTATGAGGTGTCTTCAACCATCATAATGAAGTCTGTTATTGCAGGACTGTAAACAGCGCCTCCAGCGCATGGACCCATAATGGCAGAAATCTGTGGAATTACACCACTTGCTCTGGTGTTTCTATAAAATATATCGGCGTAACCACCTAGTGAAACTACTCCTTCTTGAATTCGAGCTCCACCGCTGTCGTTTAAACCAATAACTGGTGCTCCATTTTTCATTGCCAAATCCATGATCTTGCAAATCTTCTCAGCGTGGGTCTCAGATAAGGATCCTCCAAAAACGGTAAAGTCCTGTGAAAACACATATACCAACCTACCGTTAACTGTGCCATAACCCGTAACAACCCCATCCCCTAAGAAATGTTGTTTGTCTAGGCCAAAGTCGGTACTTCTGTGTTTTACGAATGCACCGATTTCTTCAAACGAATTTTTATCCAAAAAGCAGTCTAAACGTTCCCGTGCCGTCAACTTTCCTTTGCCGTGTTGCGCTTCAATTCGCTTTTGTCCACCGCCAAGTAATGACTCACTTCGTTTACGTTCTAATTTGTCTCTACGTTCCTGTTTATTCATCTTATGTCCTAACTAATTACATCAGTCATGCACCGATTTTGTAGATATTTGCCGTGATCGTTATCGCTCTGCAAATTAAGTCTCGAAAAGCCAAAAACAAAAAGTCTCGTTCACGAAGTGTTAACGAGACTTTTAATTAAACAATTTTATGTTTTTACTTCAGAATTTGCAGTTTTTGAGTTGATGTAAATTCACCGTTAGATACTTTTACCATGTACATACCTGCCTCTAAACTTTTAATGTTTAACGACTGCGTGAATACGTTAGCAGTTGCACTTTCAGTCAATACTACTCTACCATTGATGTCGTAAACCGTTACTTCGCGTTTGTTATCACCGCTGGTTAAGTTCCATTCTATGGTTACTTCATCAGATGCTGGATTCGGGAATACCTTCACTAAATCTGCAAGTGTAACATTTGCAACACTAACACCCCATCCTTGCTTGTTCCACCAAACGATGTTTTTTGTAGCCAAATTGTTTGCACTACCAGGAGCAACTTCTGCAGTAATAGGATTAGATCTGTTAATTAAAACACTAAGTACCTGAAACTTTATATCAGAAGACGTAGTAATACCTGCATTTAAGGTAATTGTACGATTTAAGTGCATAGTGTCTCCAACACCCATGTTCTTGTGCAATACTTTAGCATAAAGACTACCGTTAGGTAATGCAGCTACTAATTGATCAGAAGAACTTCTAATTACAAGTTG
Source organism: bacterium (assembly GCA_047639155.1). Lineage (GTDB taxonomy): Bacteria > Bacteroidota > Bacteroidia > NS11-12g > UBA9320 > UBA987. Next base: position 8,454 of record JBLING010000021.1, on the reverse strand, counting down.
ATACCCTACGGTATCGCCTATAAAAGCAGAATCACCTGATACTAATTTCAGAACGGCAACAACAACAATTGGTGTTTGATTTTGCTGACTACTGTTTAGTTGAGTCGGGGATACAATATCATCCACTGCCCAATCGATTGTTCTCTGGGCAAACGCTCCGCCTGCAAGAGTTAACATTAATAAACTTAATACGTAAACTTTTCTCATTTTTATTAGAATTAGATAAGCAAGTTGGGGGTTTTTTTGTCAATAAACAAATGGTTTTTATTGAAAGATTTGATGCAAATCCTCCAGCGTGACCTGTTTAAGATACGATTCTTCAGTTTTAATCAAACTATCACTAAGTGACTGTTTCTTCTGTTGTAATTTGATTATTTTTTCTTCAACTGTATTGCTTGTTACAAATTTAAAACTAAAAACATTTTGGGTTTGGCCGATGCGGTGCGTTCGGTCAATAGCTTGGTTCTCCGCAGCTGGATTCCACCAAGGGTCAAGCATAAAGACATAGTCTGCAGCTGTTAGATTTAGTCCAAACCCACCTGCCTTTAAGGAAATCAAAAAGACTTGCTTCTCTCGACGTTGAAACGCATCAACTTCCTTTTTTCGCTCTTTGGCCACAACAGAACCGTCTAAGTAACAATAGTCAATACCTTTGGATTTTAGCAAGTTTTGAATCAACGATAAATGACCGACAAATTGAGAAAAGATGAGTAAAGTATGATTTTGGTCTATTGCCGACATGAGCCGTTGCTCTATTTCTTGAAATTTACCAGAAGATGCTTCGTATTCAGCGTCATTCAATACAGGATGGTTTGCAATTTGCCTTAGCTTGGTTAAACCAGACAAGATTTGAATTCGAGATTTTGCCATTCCATTTTGTTTAATGGCATCCAGTATCATGTTTCTGTATGTTGATTTGGTTTTTTCGTAAACGTCCTGCTGCTCGTCCGTCATATCGCAGTAGATAATCTGCTCTGTTTTAGCAGGCAAGTCCTGTGCAACCTGAAACTTTGTCCTGCGCATTACAAACGGTCTAATGATCCGTTGTAACTCATCGGATTTTTCCATGCTTGCTAGTTTTTCTATGGGTTGAACATATTCTTTTACGAAGAACTTGTGGTTACCCAACAAACCAGGATTAATAAAATTCATTTGGCTCCAAAGGTCAACGACTGTATTCTCAATTGGCGTTCCAGTTAATGTAATCCTCAGATTGCAGTCGAGTTGAACAATGCGTTTCGCCAATTGAGATATTGGATTTTTGATAAACTGGCTTTCATCTAATAAAACGATATCAAACTCAAAAGATTTAAACAACTCTATGTCATTTCGCAAGGTTCCATATGTTGTAATAATTACATCTGCATCGCTAAATCGCTCAGTGGATTTGGCACGATTGTACCCAACATGACTTTGTATAATAATACCAGGAGTAAAGTTCTGCGATTCCTGAATCCAGTTGTAAATTAATGACGTAGGAACCACCAATAAATTGGTTTTAATCGATGTTTTTGTGTCTTCGAATAATTTGGGCTGAATTTTCTTTTTGGGTTGGTCTTCCAACAACGTCTGTTCTTTTATTTTTTGCAAAAAGGCCAGCGACATTACCGTTTTACCCAAACCCATGTCATCGGCTAAACACCCTCCAAATCCCATTTCGTATAAAAAACACAACCAATCGTACCCAGCCTTCTGGTATGGTCTCAATTCTCCATGAAAGCCAATAGGGAGGACTGTTTCACTTATTCCGTCAAAATCTGCGATGCTCGTCATCGCTTTCAGTTTTTCGCTTTCTTCTAAAAACGGTTTTACCAGTCCGACGTGAATTTTCTTAAGTTTGAAGTTCCCTTCCGACTCAGAGAATGTAGCCAACCCTTTGATTTGCTCCTTCCATTTTTCTGGAATGATTGCCGTCTTCCCATTTGGGAGGACCATTGTATTTTGGTCATTTAAAATCGCTTGACGTAAAGCCGTAATTTCTATCTCAAATCCACCAAGAATTACCTTTGCTTTTATGTCAAACCAATCGCCAGATTCCTTTGCTACTAACTCAATACTTGATGACTCAAAGCTATATTCATTCTCAAGATTTTGTACTATTTCGAAACCTGCTTTTTGAAGGTCGTTTTTGTTTCTTGCAACCCAAGCAATCAAGCCCATAAGCGTAATTGGGTAATCAAATCCAAATTCAGAGCCCCCAAAGTGGGTTATTCCCATTACCTCTAAAGTGCCCTTTTTAATTTCCTCCCATGGTTTTGATCTTTTAATACGTCTAAACAGGTAGGTGTTCTCCTCTTTTTCCATGCGCACTGAGACATACTTCTCCGAATGGTATGGAAACACATATTTGTCGTACTTGAAGCCTAAAGTAAAACCGAACTGATCACCAACCAATTTTTGAAGCTTGATAACAGGGCTAGCGACATGCTTTTCGGTCAGAATTTCGAATCCAACAGCATATACATTGTGCTCTTCCAAAAGGGGTACAATGACTTTTTTGAAATATGTCTCTTCTGCCCGTTGTGGGATTTCAATAAATCGCTTCTTAATAAAGGGTTGTAATTTTTGTCCGTTAAATCCGTCTTCAAAAAAGAGTATTCTTCCGCCAGCGATTAAGTAGCAAGGGGAACGGGTTAACAGTAAGGCATGATTTTGAGCAAATTGAACTCTATGGTTATTGTGTTTTATCGTAGCGAAATAATGGGTATTCGTATCGTTTCTTCTTAAATGAAACAAAGCCGTAGCGGGTTCTTTGCACCATTCAGTCGGTTCGTAAATTACATTCTTTAGGTTTTTTCGAAATACTTGCCGGCCTTTAATGAGCACCATCACTTTCGCTAACCGCTTTTCAATATGTGGCCGAATTTGTTTTTCATACACCGCTTTATCGAAGTGTTTCGCAAAAAACTCGGATGGTCGAATTTTTTTTACTTTACTAAATCGTTTGACGATATATTCTGGGAGGCATTCATCTAGGAGGGCCAATGCCGCGTAATCCTGTTCCTCCATTTTCTTATCGTAATACTCCGCATTTCCTGAATGCACACGTTGATGTACCATGGACATATTTCCAGCGCTTGTTAGCTGTATCACATAGGCTTCAATTGTCGGTCCAAGGTGTGGATGACTGGAAATGGAATACACCAATTCGTATTTGGCTGTTGCAGGTATTTTCATTAAAAAATAGAAACTACAAAAGCCGTAAAAATAGAACGGTTTTTATTTAGGAAGAAATAGAAATAGGTTTATTTGACTTAGAATTTAAAGTCTTCCATAAACTTGGTGGTAAAATTCCCTTTTTGGAAATTTTCATCCTCCATAAGTTTTATCTGTAATGGGATAGTTGTTTTAACCCCTTCAATGATAAACTCGTTTAAAGCGCGATGCATTTTTGTAATTGCTTCTTTGCGCGTATTTGCCTTTACAATCAACTTAGCGATCATCGAATCGTAATTTGATGGAATCTTATATCCAGCATAAATGTGGCTATCTACACGTACTCCGTGCCCTCCAGGCTTGTGTAATACGGTAATGGTTCCAGGACTTGGTCTAAAGTCGTTGTAAGGATCCTCTGCATTTATTCTACACTCAATACTGTGGCCTTGTGGGTAGTAATTTTTTCCTGTAATTGGAATACCGGCTGCTAATTTTATTTGTTCCATAATCAAATCGTGGTTGATTACTTCTTCGGTTACGGGGTGTTCCACTTGAATACGGGTATTCATTTCCATGAAATAAAAATTCTTGTCTTTGTCGACTAAGAACTCTACAGTACCAACGCCTTCATATTTAATGGCAAGTCCGGCTTTTATCGCCGCTTCTCCCATTTTTTCTCGCAACGCTTCATCCACGAATGGTGAAGGTGCTTCTTCTACTAATTTTTGATGTCTTCGCTGAATTGAGCAATCACGCTCACTTAAGTGACATACTTTACCATATTGGTCTCCAGCAATCTGAATTTCGATGTGTCGTGGCTCTAAAACATATTTCTCGAGATACATACCATCGTTACCAAACGCTGCTGCAGATTCTTTACGGGCACTGTGCCAAGCATCTTCAAATTCATCGTCATTCCAAACGATGCGCATTCCTCGGCCACCGCCACCTGCGGTTGCTTTCATAATTACAGGATAGCCAATATCATCATTCGCCAGGCGAATACCTTCTTCAAAACTTTCTAACAACCCCTCAGAACCAGGAACAACGGGCACACCTGCAGCAATCATTGTTGCCTTGGCATTTGCCTTATCACCCATTCCATTAATCATTTCTGGAGATGCTCCAATAAACTTTATACCGCTTTCACGACACAATTCAGAAAATTTGGCATTTTCAGATAAAAACCCATAGCCAGGATGAATCGCATCTGCATTTGTTATTTCTGCTGCAGCCATAATATTTGGCATACTCAAGTACGAATCTGCACTTGGGGGTGGCCCAATGCATACTGCTTCATCGGCGAATTTTAGATGGATACTATCTTTATCCGCAGTAGAATATACGGCAACAGTTTTGATACCCATTTCTTTGCAAGTACGAATGATTCGTAAAGCAATTTCACCCCTGTTTGCAATCAGAATTTTATTAAACATTTCTTGTTACGTTAACGTGAAAGAAAATGAGGCTTAAATAGGCTCAACAATAAATAATGGTTGATCATATTCAACAGGTGAGGCGTCGTCAACCAATACTTTGACTATCCGACCTGAAACTTCCGATTCAATTTCATTAAACAACTTCATTGCCTCAACAATACAGATTGTCTGGCCTTCTCGGATTTCGTCTCCAACCTCAACAAAGTTTGGCTTGTCTGGTGACGGGCTGCGATAGAACGTACCTATCATGGGAGATTTTATTTCCTCACCAGACAGACTGTCTGCTGGAGCATTTTCCGCTGGTGTAGAAGATGGCGCTGCTGGTGCAGAGTCAACCTGATATGCTGCTATTGGCCCTGCCATGGCTGAACCTGAAGCAACTGAAACAACTTCAGTCTTGGTCGCGTTCTTTTTAATCTTTATGCTAAAATCCTTTTTGTCGATTTCTAAATGATCAACCTTGGAACTGGAAACCAGTTTAACTAGCGTTTGAATTTCTTTTAAATCCATAATTCAAATTAAGGTAAATTATTCGATAATTTTAAAACTGTTTAAGTTGGGTCGTATGCCCACTTTATATAGATAGCGCCCCATGTAAATCCACCACCGAAGGCCGCGAGAATTATATTGTCACCTTTCTTTAGCTGATTTTCATAATCCCATAAGCACAATGGTAAGGTAGCTGAGGTAGTATTTCCGTACCTGTGAATATTTAACATAACCTTTTCAGCAGGCAAGCCCATTCGATTTGCTGTTGCGTCAATGATGCGCTTATTTGCTTGATGTGGCACCAACCATGATACGTCATCTGATTCTAACCCATTTCTCTGCATGATGTCGTAACTTACGTCAGCCATGTTTGTTACTGCAAACTTGAATACGGTTTTGCCTTCTTGAAACACAAAATGCTGTCTAGCATCAATCGTTTCATGAGACGGAGGTAAAACAGACCCTCCAGCCTTTTGATGCAGGAATTCACGTCCTGAACCATCAACTTTTAGGATACTGTCCATAATACCAATTTCTTCTTCAATTGGTTCCAATAACACAGCTCCAGCGCCATCACCAAAAATGATGCATGTATTTCTATCTTCGTAATCGAGGATGGCCGACATTTTGTCGACTCCAACTATAACCACTTTTTTATATTGTCCAGATTCAATAAAGCGTCGACCCGTTTCCATTGCAAATAAAAATCCAGAGCACGCTGCAGCTAAATCATAGCCCCAGGCATTTACTGCTCCAATTTTATCACAGATTACATTTGAAGTGGCAGGAAAAACATAATCCGGTGTCACAGATGCACAAATCAATAGGTCAATTTCTGTAGCTTTAATTCCACGTTTTTCCAAAAGACCTTCAACTGCAGGTACCGCCATGTCTGACGAACCTTTACCCTCGCCGATAAGTTTCCTTCTCTCGACTATTCCTGTTCTTGACCTAATCCACTCATCCGTTGTATTAACAACTTTTTCTAAATCAAAGTTGGTAACAACATGATCTGGGACGTATCCATTAACTGCGGTAATCGCTGCATGTATATGACTCATTGCAAAAAATTAAGTGGTAAAAATATGCAAATTATAGACTTGCTTTTATTTTCTGGATAAGATTTGAAAGCACGACTTGTTTTGTTAAACGAATCATATTCACAAATGTGTTTGCTTTCGAAATACCATGTCCAATTATTACAGGTTTGTTGACTCCCAGAATCGCAGTACCTCCGTAAGATTCAAAATTAAATCGATCCAAGAACTCATCGTTAATGCCTCGTTTCTTTAATTTATAAAAGAATCCTTCACAAGTTTTCAGAACTATATTTCCTGTAAAACCGTCACAGACTATCACATCTGCTTTATCAGAAAACAGGTCACGTCCTTCTATGTTACCAATAAAGTTGATTCCTCTTGTGCTTTCTAGAATAGGATAGACTGCTTGATTTAGCATGTTCCCTTTTTCCTTCTCTTCCCCTATACTTAGTAGCCCAACTCGTGGGTTTTTAATTCCTAAAACATGTTGCGCGTATAATGAACCCAAAATACCAAACTGTCCCATTACGTCTGGTTTCACATCTGCGTTAGCCCCAACATCTAAAATTAAACCGTTGCTGCCGTCAATCTTCGGTACAAGTGAAGTTAATGACGGCCTCAAAATACCATCAATTGCCTTAACTGTATAAAGTGCTCCGACCATCATTGCACCCGTATTGCCAGCTCCCGCAAAACCGTCTAATTGGCCTTCAGCCAACATTTTTAATCCGACATTGATACTTGAATTTCTCTTTTGGGAAATGGCGCGTGTTGGATGTTCAGCCATACCAATGACTTCATCCGTATGGACAATGTCTATACGCTGTGCTTCAACACTGCCTGCAAAATGTTGTTCAATGATGTTCTTATCCCCAATCAGGGTTAGCTGAACATCGCTTAAATCGGGCGTGGAAAGTGCGCTAACGACACCATTTAGTGTCTCGTTAGGGGCAAAATCCCCTCCCATCACATCAATCCCAATCTTCATAAAAATTTGGTGGAATTAAATTCCTAAGCCTCTTCGTTTACGTCGATTACCTTCATTCCTCGGTACATTCCTGTCTCAAGGTTTAATCTGTGGTATTGCGACACTTCTCCCGTCTTAGGGTCTTTGATAAGTTGCTTGTAACCAAGCTTGTCATGGGTTCTTCTCTTGTCTCTCCTTGTTCTGGAGATTTTTCGCTTTGGATGAGCCATACTATCAGTTTTTAAATATTTCTTTTAGTTTTTGCCACTCAGGATGATTCGAATTATCTGTTTCATCCTTTGAAGTAGCTAACATTTCTAACACATTTTCGTCGCACTCTTCTCGATTTATTGCGTCTTTACATTCCAACTTCATCGGTAATGATAAAACCACATAGTCAAACAAGTGATTGGTTAAGTCCAATTCATATGCATTGCTATTGACGCTTATCAAATCCGATTCCTCTTCAATTTTCTTATCCGTTACTTTAACATGCAAATTTTGCGTGCTTTCTATTGGATATTGAAGATCGTTTAAACACACATCACAATTTTTATGAACCCAACCTGATAAGGTAAAGGTACACGTCATGTGACGCTCAGACCGCTCTAAATGTAAAAGAACACTTATTTCCCCTTTTTGAATCAAATCCTGCTCGATTAATGCAAAAAAATCATCCGTCAATTGGTACCTAAAATCGTGAAATCCTTCCTTCAAAGAACCAAACTGTACCGTGAAATCTTTGTGTGCCATCTCCACTTCCAAAAGGGTCGGCAAAATTAGTATAATTTGTGGAAAAAAAGAACTTTATTTCAGATTGGGAACACCAATGCTGAATTTTTCCCTTCTATGTGTTTTGAAGCCAAGCGGTGACTTGTTAAGTGCGTTTGACTCTAGACGGTTTAGGTAGATTGTTTTCGCCTCAAAAACCGCACTAACCAGTGATGTTATATCGGCGGTTCCCTTTCCCGCGATGTCATATGCCGTTCCGTGATCTGGAGACGTCCGTACAATCGGCAATCCTGCCGTATAATTTACACCGTTGTGAAATGAAATTTGTTTGAATGGAATTAACCCTTGGTCGTGATACATAGCAAGTACAGCATCAAATTGCTTATATGCCTGTGTTCCGAAGAAACCGTCAGCTGAATACGGCCCAAAAACCAGAATACCTTGATTTATAAAAGTATCTATAGCTGGCTTGATTATATCTGTTTCTTCCTTGCCTATTAAACCATTATCACCACTGTGTGGGTTTAGGCCTAATACGGCAATCTTCGGTTTTACAACACCAAAGTCGAACCGAAGAGAATCCAGTAAAATTTGAATTTTTTGTTCAATTAATTCTTGCGAAAGGCTCTGT
>JBLING010000020.1:0-18360 GCA_047639155.1 bacterium | reverse complement strand
ACAATATGGTTAAAACCAACACCAATAAGTGTTTGTTGTCAATCAAGTCTCTGAACAAGGTTCGCTTCGGATCTTCAACTATGGCAAACATGGAAACAAATAATGCCAATGTTACCAGTGTGTTGATTAAGAGATAAAATCCAAATTGTTTAGACATGGGCCTGCTGTGTGGTAATCTATTTCCTTTTTCATCCGTCTTGAATTGAGACGGTAAATAACCAACGTCTGCAGGTGTCCAATCAGGTTTGGTGAAAAATATTTTAATTTTATCCTTCACGCTAGACGCCATTCCAGCTCTCTTGAACAAATCCTTCCAATAAAAGAGATTGGAGTTATACGCATTCTCACTGTCGAAACCAGTGGTTATACCATAATCTGGTTCTTCTTCTTCAGGTGTGTAGGTGCCAAACATTTTATCCCACATCATAAATACATGGCCGTAGTTGTGATCAATGTATTTCTCATTTCTTGCATGGTGCACCCTATGATTAGATGGTGTAGAGAATATCTTTTCTAAAAATCCAAGCTTACCCACAAGCCTGCTGTGTGTTACAAATTGAAAAGCGCCAACAAACAGGATCGCTGTTGCTGCAAAATCTGGATGAAAGCCCATGACTGGAAGCCAAATGAAGAAAAATGAGCGATTAATTACAGCGAAAAAAGATACCCTAAAAACTGTTGAGACATTAAGGTCTTCGCTTTGGTGGTGTACAATGTGCGCTGCCCATAGAAAATTTATTTCATGACTTAATCTGTGATGCCAATACGCCAAGAAATCGGTGGCAAATAAGGCTAAAATCCACGTGGCTGGGTTTTTAGGTATTTCCCATAGCGTGACATTTTCAAAAACCCACATGGAGGCTACGTAAAAGACATACAACCAGAAAAACGCAAAAACTCTTTCTAGAATTCCGCAGGTCAAATTAGCCATAAAGTCTGCGAACGAATAAGTGTTTACATTTCTGCGAATTGCGATTATTTTTTCGATAATCATCAAAACCGCTAAAACCGATAACAATATGATCCAACCTTTCGCTGACATACAATCTAAATTTTGTGCAAAGCTACGAAATAGCCCAATTAAATGATGTTATGTGATAACAATCATTCTATGGGTTTGTGGGTTTAACGAGTTGGTACAACCCTAAGAACATTATTGTCATAAATACTGCCATTAAAACATGGCTGATGTCGTGGTAATTAAACCAATGTGAAAAGCTTATTTGGTTGGTGTAAACAACGCCAGGAACTGTGCTATACAGCAGGGCTCCTATTACAATTTTACTCCCTTGAATTTGAAGCTTCCGATAGGCATAAATATGCATAGGGAGTACAAACCCCCATAATGCTAAAACAGAGTTGACTTGGGTTATCTTAAAGGCTTGCTCAATGCCGCCAGAAATGTTGTAACCCATAAGTGTTATTGCAAGCACCCATTGAATGACGAACCACTTAGGTAGGTATCGCGTTAATCGCTCAGATAGGTGTACTGAAATCTGTTTAAATGAACCCATTTGTAAAAACATCAAGGCTGTTGCACTGCAAATCCATCCAATTAATTTTAACTCAGGGAATAAATATGCTTGGAAACCATGACCCAACCATGCGGCACTGGTCATGCCAATTGCAAAAACTAAAAAGTAGTTTTTAAACCATACGTACGTAGGTGATTTTGATGTTTTAAGTTTCACAAATAAGTAAAAAGCGGTCCAGCAAACGACAGCGACTAAAAAGTCTGTTAACGTAGTTACTGGCTCTCGCCACTCAAATTCTCCAACAAAAACGGTTGGGTTTAAGATTGATAATATTTGCACCGGACAAATCTAGTTATTCCAACGACTCAGTGGTTCTTATTGAATGACGTTGTTGATTTTTCCCCACATGTCATTTAGAAACTTTGTTGGTACAAGTGCATTGTCTGGATTGTCACCCATTCGTATAACGATTAGGTTTTGACTCGGGATGATATTTAATAACTGGCCATTTTTGCCTAATCCTGAAATCATATCTGAAGGTGCATTTTCTGATATTGGTCTCTTAATTTCTAATTGAAGTCCAGGCAACATATGAGATGCTTTGCCATTTAACCACCAGAGGTATCCGTATGACTTGTTGATGTCTTGGGACGTGTTCACCATGTCCGCCCAATAATTGGTGTCGCCTAATATCGTTTGTTGATCCCACTTGCCTTTATTAAGTGTCACCAATCCGAAGCGAACCATGGAACGAGCTGTGCTAAAATAAACGTGATTATAGTCCAAATAAGTCCAATAGCCATCCATACCAATTGGGTTACGTAACCGGTTGTTGAAATAGTCGTCGAAACTACTGTTGGTCGATTGTTGAATCACACTATCCAGTAAAGTATATGGTGCATTGTGATACGCCCATCTCGTACCTGGATCGGCCTTATAGGTTATGCATGCCTTTTCTGTACAGTCCGAATTTCCACTATCATCCAAACCACTAGACATGGTTAACTGGTGTCTGATAGTAATTTTATCTTGTTGTGTTTTAGTTAAACTTGTCCAATCTCCTAGGTAATCTGATGTTTTGTCTGACAGGCTTAGGTGACCGTCTTCTTGTGCTTGTCCGACTAAAAACGATGTTAATGTTTTACCTGCTGAAGCCCAATACCACACCGACTTATCGGTAAACGCACCACGCTTTAAAATGTCGAGGCCGCCATAATGTTCTAACACAATCTTACCGTTTTTAACCACTATAAAGGCACGTGTACCTCCATCATCCAAAAAAGTATACAAATCCGAAATCTTTGAGGTGTCCCAATCTAAAGATTGAGCAGATATTGTTGCCCAATCATCCCCAATTATTGGGGGAAAATAAACGTCTTCGTTGTCGATTCCACCTGGATCAATAACAACACTATCGTCATCTTTACAGCTTTGAAAAACCACCAAAACTGTGAGGCACAACCCTAACAATCCGTATGTCGAAAATCGCTTCATATTCAAATATAATCACTGGCTTGCTGCAAAGTACTGGTAAGGTAAAAATCTTAACCTTCCATGATTTTAGTCAGTTTGTACTTTTTGATCATACCTAACTTTGTCTCGTTGAAAAAAACACTCTCAATAGCGCTCATTGCGTTTCTTTGCTCTGGCTTTTTGATCAACATTGGAATCTACACTTGGTTTCAAGTTGAGCAAAACTACATTGCTGCGGAATTATGTGAAAATCGTTTCGTTCCAGATTCGGAATGTGGTGGTCATTGTGTTTTGGAGAAAAAAATCAAAGATGTCAACCAACAGAATCAATATACTGTGGAATTCAAACTACTGAGTTTCATCTTGTGTGATCACCCCAAAAAGGACTTTACCAACAATAACCATGTAAAGGATTATCCGTCTATTCAGGATAAACTTAGTTCGGAACATACAAATTCAATCTTTAGACCTCCCATCACTTAGGTCACTTCCGACACCATCTAACCTACCAATTTTAAACACTTATTTATTAAACAAAAGTATGCGTACACGATTCGTGTGTGTTGCACTACTGTTAATGTACAGTACTGTTTCACAAGCGTGTGATGCTTGCGGATGTTCAGCTGGTGGCGTTGGGTTTGGGTATATCCCATTCCAACAACGACATATGATTGGACTACATTTTCAGAACAACCGTTTTGAAACCCTGCATCCTGCTCTTTTTACAGACGAAACCGATGAAACAAGCGTCGATAATTTTAACGCTTTAACATTATGGGGAAGGTATTACATCTCCAAACGTTGGTTTCTATCTGGCATGTTGCCAATCAAACAACACAGTTTAAAGATGTCAAACGAGACGATTGAACTGAAAGGTTTTGGCGATGCCCAATTACAGGTCTATTATGCCCTAGTATCCAAAGGGGGGACCATGTCTGACAAACAAACAAACTGGTTTATTGGTAGCCACATATCCATACCAACTGGCAAAATTGATTCTGACAATCAAAGTAGTTTGCCAAACCTTCAGCTCGGAACAGGTGCTTGGGGTGCCGGTTTAAACTCTACTTTTTCTTGGCGAAGATTGAATTTTGGTTTTAGCTCAGAAATCAATACTCGACTTAATGCAGCTAACAACATTGACTATCGATTTGGTCAAGAAGTTTCTTCTAACAATCTATTCTTTTATAGAATTAAAAGAGAAAAGTTAACACTGATTCCTCAAGTTGGTTTGTATCAAATGCATAGAGCAAAAGATCAGATTAGCGCATCGAGGAAAGAAGCAAATACATTAAGTGGTGTGCAATTATTCAATGCCGTCATTGGTTCATCCGTCTATTTTTCAGACTTCGGAATCAGAGCTTATTACCATTTCCCAATACATCATTCAATTTCAAACGGGTACACAAAACCCACACAATTTTTTAACATTCAATTCTTACACCTACTAAAATCAAATAAAAAATGAACAACTTAAAAAACACCATATTCATAATGCTTGCCATAACGGCAACACTTTTTTCAGCTTGTAAAGATGATGATCCTACAATTGTGGAAGACCCGTCTGTCGTGTTTGACTTTTCTTCACCAATATCTGGTGCCATGTACGGAAAAGGAGATACCGTTTTTATCGATGGTATGATTTCATATACGAAAGATCTACATGGTTATAAAGTCTCAATTACCAACACATCAAACAGCGATACTGTTGTATTTAATAATCACGAGCACATTGATAGTAAAACGTTTCACATTCATGAACACTGGGTAAATAACGTTAATTATCATTCGAATATGATGTTAAAAATTGAGGCGATTACCGACCATGCTGGTACAAGCGAAACAAAAGAACTCATGTTCCATTGTCACCCAATGTAGCATTGACCTATTTAAACAAAAAAAGCCCACACCAAGGCGTGGGCTTTAAGAAAAATAAATGGTCTTATTCGCTCTTAACGAATTTGACAATTTTCACGCTACCATCCGCCGCAGTTAACTGGGCAAAATAGTAACCTGTAGGTAGTGTAGTGATATCAAGATTCTTGTTAGATGTTAAGTCAATAGATAGAACTTCCATTCCACCTGTTGTGAATACCTTAACACTCGTTAAATTTATGTCTGCTGAAAAGACAACTTGGCTTGTTGCAGGAACTGGGTACGCAACTGCTGACCAATCCGTAGCTGGGACTTTCATGTCTTGAATATCTAATGTTTGAGCACTAGATGAAGATTGCGTTTGGCCAACACCTGGAATTATTGCTGTTGTTCTTTTTCGTGCATTCGGGTTGATAATTAAACGATTCACAACCGTTACAACACATCCTGTGACAGTATCCTTTGCTGTTAGTGTTACTTTGTAAACACCCGCCTTTTGATACTCATGACGGACTGGGTTCCCGCGCTGATAATCTCCGTCTCCATAGCTCCAACCATAAACAACATTGTTGCTATTGCTGGTGGCTTTAAATTTCACTTTCTTTCCACTAATGGTGTACTTAAACTTTGCACGTAGTTTACATGGCTTTTCGATCTTAACACGTTTGCACACACAAACTTTACACTTCGTTTTAGGGTTGAATGCTATTAAACATACTTCGTAAACACCTTCTTTATCATACTTGTGTTTTGCAGTTTGGCCAGTGCTTGAAGTTCCGTCTCCCCAAGACCAGAAGTACAAAACACCTGATTCATTTGCTGTGCCTTTAACACGAATCTTCTTTCCGTCCGTTTCGTACTTGAAGTCAGCTTCAAGTTTGCAGTCACGTCCTTTAACAACAACTTTTTTGCAAACTTTAGCTCTACACCCTGAGTTTGTAGATGTACTGTTTCCAACATACGCAGTCACACAAACTTCATACGTTCCTGGCTTTTTGTATGCGTGCTTAGTGTGCTGACCCGTTGCCGTTTCCCCGTCACCAAAGCTCCAAACATATCGAGTGGTCGTGTCGTTTGATTTCGCCTTAAATTTAAAGTCGTTTCCATCCTGACTATACTCAAAAGCAACTTTTAAGGTACATGGCTTCTCAACTTTAATGTCTATGCACTTACGTGCTACACATCCAGAAACTGTATCCTTAGCAATAAAACATATGGTATACTTACCTGCTTTTGCATAGGTGTGTTTTGTTTCGTCTCCTCGATCTGAATTACCGTCTCCAAACGTCCATCCATAAACCGCATGCCTAGAATTTGATTTGCCTTTAGCTTTAATACTAAGACCATCAGCCTTCCATTCAAAGTCAACCTTTAATGTACAAGGGTCAATTACTTTAACTTCTTTACAAACGCGTTTCACACAGCCTGTAACTGTGTCTTTTGCTACCAAGCAAACTTTGTATTTCCCTTCTTTCGAGTAAGTATGTTTAACGGCTTGACCTCGTGAAGTACTGTTATCTCCGAACGTCCATCCATAAACCACTGTTTTGCTGTTGGATTTTGCCTCAAACTTTGCAGACAAATCGCTGGTAGTAATTCCGAAATCGATTTTAAGTTGGTGGCAGTCGATAATTTTAAAACGCTTACATACGGTTGTAGAACAGCGTGTTTTATTGATGCTATCATACCCATAGGCGGTTAAGCATACCTTGTGATAGCCCGCGGAATCAAATTTGTGTTTTACGTTGGGGTCTGTTGAAGTACTACCATCGCCAAAATCCCATTTTAACGCCAAAGCGTTACTTGATACAATCGATTCAAACTTTACAGTTCGGCTGTTATTGTCGATAGTGAATTCAAAATCCAACGTATCAATACAGTGCGTAGCCGATGCAGTAGCTGGCCAAAATAAAGCTGCGAAAAATAAAATCAGAAGTGGTTTACCTAGTAACCCGATCTTCTGTGTAATTGATTTCTTCATAAAAGTGTTTTTAAGTATTTGTATTTGTTTCTTATACTGGTTTAGTCTTCATGATGCACGTAAGGTTGCATAAACAATCAAAAGTTTTTTACAAATCCCTGATTATGTGCGTTTTATATTCCCTATTTGTTAGATATATTTAGAATAGTACCACATGATTTGGATAAAAAAGCCTTGATAAACGGATGATATTTGGCATTAGAAACCTTACTTGACAGATTTATTTCTATACTCGCAGACACAAACTCAATAATTTGGGACAGCACCATAATCACTCCAGTAAAAACCTTAAGGTTGCTTTTTTCCTTAACCTTGGTTTTACCATTCTTGAAATCTTTGCTGGATTATATGTAAACAGTATTGCTATCATATCCGATGCCGTTCATGATATGGGAGATAGTATGTCGTTGGGCTTGTCGTGGTATTTGGATAAAAAGTCTAAACAAAAACCGGATAAGAAGTATTCGTTCGGTTACGCCCGATTTTCACTCTTAGGCGCAGCAATTAACTCGATAGTCATCATTGCGAGTTCGGTCTTTGTTGTAACGGAGGCCATAAAACGTTTACAACATCCAGAGCATTCAAATGCCAACGGTATGATATTGTTTGCGCTGGTTGGGATTGCCGTAAACGGCTACGCAGCTTGGAGACTCAGTGGTGGAAAAACCTTGAATGAGAAAGTGATTTCCTGGCACCTGATTGAGGACGTGTTGGGGTGGGTTGCCATATTGATTGTGGCTATTGTGCTGCATTTTAAAGATATTCCATACTTAGATCCAGCCTTGTCATTGCTTATAACACTATACATTTTATGGAATGTATTTAAGCGACTCAAGGAAACCACATTTTTGTTTCTGCAAGGAACCCCGTTGGATGTTGATGTCACTGAAATTGAGCGTAAGCTGAAACAGGCGGCGTATGTCGAGAATGTCCACCATACACATGTGTGGTCACTAGAGGGAGAGCACCATGTGTTTTCTACGCACGTGAAGCTAAAAGAAATTGCATCGATTGATGCCCTCAGTCAGGTTAAAACTGTCTTAAAAGAGATCGTAAAGGCCTATGGCTTTAAACATGTCACCATTGAGGTTGAGTTTAGCGATGAGGATTGCTTAGACGAAGGAGAAACGTAGCACTGTTATAGGTTGAACAGCATCGTTTGGAAAACAATTGGTTATAGAAAACCCAAGGTAAAAGAAATCTCCCAATCCATGAATGTCATGTAATCGGGAGATTTTAGTTCTTACTCTTTTATCACCTTCTGTGATACACGTTTGCCATCAAAGTCGGCAACGCAGAAATACAAGCCACTCACTAGGTTTTCCGTACTGATCGTAAGCACGCCAGGAATAGTTGATGTCCCTTGATAAATATGTTTCACTATCCTTCCGGTTAAATCTGTCAAATATATAGTCGTCACCTCATTTTGTGCGCTTAGTAAAATGTTAAACGAGTGCTCAAATGGGTTTGGATAACAAATCATCTGATCCGCTGGTAACAGTGTTTCGTTTACCCCAACATTTCCTAAATCAATTTCTAACGGTGTTTGAATCGTTCCCGTAATTCCGTCAGTAGTAAACTGGATTGCTGTATGTGCTGCGCTAACTTCCACGCCCAAATCTGTATCATACAACTTCAATTCAAGGGCTTTCCCGACGATTGATGTGTCACCAAATGCCGTTAAATACACGATGAATCGACCAAGCGTTTCTGAATATTTTGGTTGTCCAACGCCTTGACATTTCCCATCCACAAAAGCGCCTATTAAATAGTGACTATCAAATATTCGTTTGCTGTTCTTCACAAGCTCTGCTGTCACATTCATGTTGTATTCAAAGCCGTTGTAATCTAAATTCCATGGGGGCAGTGTTTTAAACATTTTCTTGGTTTTTAAACTACCTGGAATAGTTGTTTTGATTTTATATCCGTCTCCTGGTTCTAAATAATTCAAACTACCAAGCCAACTCTTTGTGGTTTCGTCGTACACGGCAAAGGCTTGTTGAGACTTAATGATGTCCCCTTGCGTTTGCTTCAGGTCTTTGGTTTTATCACCAATGCTAGATCCTAAGATATCTCCTGTTCCAATCCATGTCCAATCATCATTTCCATCAACTTGTATGGTTCCATCTTCAACCAATGTACCATACAATTCAATCGTGTCATTTTGTGGCACATTGATCATATAACCCAACCCTTCTGTTAAGTCTGTAATTTCATTTGACCAACCTGTAACATCATATTGTGAATACACGTCTCTATTCTTGATGACCGTTAGCGAATCCTTTGTTAAATCTGAGAATAATTGGTCCGGTGTACTTGAACTTGTATTGACAAAAAGGCTAAACCAATTCCATCCACTTTCTAAGTGAAGTGTTTGAAACACACCGTTGGGGTGTAGTATATATGGAGACTGCGTTTGACCTAATAATGCATTGTTTTTAAACAATGTAGTCTCTTTGGCCAGATACTGAATACCAGGTTTGGCATCCCAAATTCTGAATAACAAAGAATCTGAATCAACCGAGTGACTATAAATCGTTACGAATGCTAGGTGTCTTCTTAACGCGGGTACGTATTCAATACTCGCTTTGCCAACTAACTTGTTCCCGTTAAACACACCTATCACATCTTGAACATCGGTAGATAAAGGGTTGTCATTAGAGGACGTGCTAAACTGCAATATTGCGTTCATATTATACTTAAACTGGCTTGCATCTAACATCGTGGTTACCCATTTTGGAGCAGTTGCCAATACTTCAACCTGAACTAAGAGCAAAAGCTTATAGCTTCCTGAATTAGCCACAACCGTATCACTATAGGTACCTGGAAATAACCCCGGTTTTATACCAAAGGTTACTTTTTGTGTTCCTCCAAGTCCGGCAATAGAGCCTGCAAGCGGGTTTGGAATCAACCAATCTGGATACGAATCAATTGTATAGGTGGCATTTGCCCCTCCCACATTTGTCAAGTCAGCCTCAAAAGAGCCTAAATCACCACGTTCCATGGAATAACTGACGTTGCGTTTGGTCCAGTAAACTGGGCTTCTATTCACAATAAAACTCCATGTGATCGGATCTGTCAGTACGTTACCACTCAAATCCTCTATTTGACTTACAATGGCATTAATCTTCACTCCTTCTAAACTATCCAAAAGGCTTGTTGGTTTAGTTGTGATTATTAGTTTACCCTCGTTGATGCTATAAGCTATAGGTAAAAACGTTTTGTCGTCATCACGTTGCAACGCAAACTTTCCTGGTAAATAAGAAATCGTTTTGTCTATGTATTGGTCAAATTCAACCATGATGTCATCCCCAACGTTTAAAATACCATCTGAAGGAAACGGTTCACCAAATAGGGCCGCAGGACTTCTATCAATTTTTCCATTAACAATGTCTGAGTATTGAACTTGTGAAATCGTGCTTCGACAGTTGGCCATTGCACGTAGTTGATATAACCCGTCGGTCCAATTTTTAGTTAATACCTTGACGTCATAGAATTTTTGAATGAGACTATCTTTTGGAATTTCAACTGCTTCTTCCCATCCCTTTCCTTCTTTTCTGTATTCTAAAATCAACGATTCTAGATTCGGATCATTGGCATCATAATTTGTGAAGGCCATGTCCAAATAGTCTCCATGCGTGCTATTCATAATCCAGTTCTCCACTGGTCTGTAAATCCCAACTGTACTACAATCACTTTGGTAGCCAACATCAAAACTTACTGTGTCAGCAGAAACCAATGTGAATAATCCATCCACTTCGCATCCTGCAGCGATTCTCAACTTCAGGTCCTTATAGCTAGATGCCAGTGGGCCACGTTCAACGGTTAGTTTCACCTCCACAATTTGTCCAGGAGGTAAGGTATAACTTACTGGGCTATGATTAATTGAGGTACCTGCCAAACGGATGATAGCGCCGTCTAAGTTGCTTTCTTGCAATACCTGTATTTCATAGGTTTGGGTTTCATCGCTCTGGCTATTATTGGTCAACGACACTATAAAGTTTGCCTCACCTTCTGTCGGCACATTGTTTCTTTCTCGCGGGTAAACATCAATCTCACCCAAATATCGCCTTTGTGTATTCGGCTCATGTGGACAGCTGGTGGCTCCACTGACAAGCCTAAATGCTGGAACGCCGTTTGCAACGTCATTCAACAAATCGATACTGTGGTAATCCCCTCTATCGTTATCTTCAATGTGGTACCCAACAACACGAGATGAGGTGTTGTCCGTCCCCCCCGCGTTAGTGTAGGACTGTTTGACGTTTGTTACTATACCTGCTTTAAACTCAACCCATGCCCCGGTTACACTTTCACCAGCTACCCCCAAAAATAAATCCGCATTAATGAAGGTTTCATATTCGTATGAACCTGAAATTGTCGTGTCGTACGAATATTCGTTTTCGTATGATGTCCCAGAACTTATCGATATGTTAGAAAACCCGCCGTCCGTTACTTTCTCTGCCTTTTCATCTCTATTTATTGCATTGTCGGCTAACATCCCATTCCAATTGTTAATGTCAAGTTGCAGTGCTGCAGCAGAATCTGTATTAGTTGTTAGTTTCTTAATTTCTTCTAGATTTGGGATTAAAACTGTTGTTATAAAGTCTTCGGTGTAAATGAACGTTGTAGCAAAACCTACGGGATCCATGAATAAAATTGTGTCTCTTGTAATAGTACGTGCCGTCTCGTCATAATATATCGCGTCTGCCAAAGAAGTCACCATATTAAAAGCAGCACCCACAAAAACGTCTCCCGGATAACCCGTCATTAATTCGGCATCGCTGGTAGTAAAACGTTCGTTAAAAGTTACCGTTGTTTCTGTGCCTACGTTTTTAGCGCTGTCATAACCAGAAACTATTTCCAAATCAACAGCAGCACCTTGTTTGGCTGAAGTTGCTAAAGTAATAATTCCACCGCCGACTTTCAACTCCCCTGAAAATCCGGTAGACCCTGCAGTAACACTTTCAGTTCGAATAAATGAGCTAAACTCTGCCCCTTTTTCAACATAAGAGTAACTTTGGTCGCCCGGAGGGTCATGTAATACTACAAAAGGAATTCCTGCCGAGCGTGTCACAAAGGTTTGATCCCTAGCTTGGGCACCGGTTACCAATACCCATTGTTCATATTCCAACGGGTCGAGAAAACCTACATTCGCGAACATGTAAAACAATTTCTGATTTGGGTGTGTTCCCCCACCAGCAATCATTGGGTTTCCAGCAACAACCTCGTATTCAACTCGCCCATTTACAATTGGCAAGATTTGGGCTTTATTGTCTCTGTCGCTGATGTAATCATAAATCCGCAACTCACCTTCTTTTACGGGACAACCTGAACTTTCTTCCTCTACTTTGATGGTTATTCCATAACTGCCCCCTTTTTCCATTAATGGAACAGTATCATTGAGTAGCCAAACCATTTTATCTGCTGCATCCTCCCAATTAATTGAAATCGATATGTCTGAAAGATAAATGAAATCCGTTTTAGGTAACATCGCAAGGCTGCTAGAGTCATAGGTGACAGCAGTCGTATCGAAATATCCTGGAATAATATCAGGTATACCGTTAACATATAGCGTATCCGATGCAATTGTGTCTATGGCATACGTCGTGTCGTAAAGCGTTAACGAGTCTCTAACCGTCAAATCTATTGTGATTGGCTTATCTCCGATTTGATGGAATATATTGGAATTTACCGGAAATATATCTGTAACCTCCACCTTGTATTCCTGTGAAGGTAGAATGATTTCTGCATTGCCACTCGCATTTGTATAGATTGTACTATCGAAACAGTGTACATCTTGGGTTGACCGAACTCTTACCTCAATCCAATCTGCAAAACTACTATTACACCCACCCTGGACTTTAATCTTCAAGGTGTCAGTCTCGATATCGATAAAATCCAAACCGAGCACATTATCTTCCACAAACAAATTGGTATCACTGACATTAAACTGGTGGTGTAAGTATTGTGCCCTGATATTGTAAGTGCCTTCATCTTGAACCACAAAGGCATAGTCTCCAACAGCGTCAGTCTGCGTAATTTGGTTGCCGTTTAATAATATTATAGCGCCTTGCACACCACAAGAAACGGTTGCCGCACCACTCACTATCGGATATCCGATGTTACCCGCAATCGTAAATACAGTTGTATCTGTAAAGTCGACACCTGCTAATTTTGGATTATCAATGTCTAAGTTTCTGACTATGGTATCTGATTTAAACGCGTGTTTCGGTTTGCCTGGGTAAATCTTAAATTCTCCCTTTTTGTAATAGTACAAATCGGTTAACTCATAGTAACCAGATGCATCCGTTGTATCCGTATAGGTTTTGGTGATGGTGGAGCCATTTTCATCAATGGTTGCCTCCGCATAAACAACAACACCAAAAACACCTGCATTCAACGTACTAACGACTTTGCCTTTAATCCTACCGTTTTCTTTTCTTGCACCGTCATCAAAATCCGGTTCAAAGTCAATGCCTGTTTTGACGGGACGAACCATATAGGTGTACGTATATCCTGGAATACCGTCGTAATCGCTAAATGATTTTGAGTACTTGCTTACTACGTCTAATTGAATGGTATCGACCCCATCAATTCTATTGATCTCAATTTCATCTGCGATCGTTGAAACGTCATTCCATCTTAACAATGTTCTACTTGTAAATTCTGTATCAGTAGCGGACAAACCCATAGAAAAGGTAGACCCTTCGTCACTTGCAACCACAGTGTCTTTTGGCGATTCGTGATCTCCTGTCCCAAAATCATCTGTAAACGTTGTTACGAAATACCTGTAGGTTTTGCCAGGGTCTAGACCATTGTCCCTATATGTTCTCACATCGCCATCTACCGTTTTAATTAAAGTATCACCTCGATATATTTTATACTTATGTAGATTATCTGGAATGTCGGTTCCCTTCTCCCATTCAATGTCTATGTATGTATCATGCGCTTCATCACTTGCTGTCACGTTTTTTGGCTTTTTTATACTGGCTGTAGTATCGGTGTATCCAGTACTGACATGAAAACGGGGAGATGTTTCTTTACTTTTACATCCAATCCCAGCAAGCCTATGGTTTTTCCCTGTGTATGCAGTGCTTATATAATATGTCTTGTTAACCGAAGGGCCGGTTAAATCCTCGTAAATCGAACCACTAGGAGCCCCAGAGATTTGCTGTTTAAACAAAAGATCGCCACCGCCTTTCGTTTTGTTATAAGCAAAAATGCCTGTACCGGTCCTCTCACAGCTATAATACTGTGTAGCTAAGTTGCTAGTAGAAACTATAATCCTATAGTCTGAACTGTCACTATTTACTGTTACATGGACATTATTTTGTGCATTTGTAACTAAGAAAACAGTACTTAACAAAAATATAGATAACGTAAACTTCAGATAAGCGGCAAGACGAATATTAGACATTCCCAATATTAACTCATTTATTGGTCATATAGCCTTGTTAAGCGTTTATCCCCACACCATCCAATTTGCATATAGCTAACCATGAACGTGTTATGGTATTAATCACTTGTGGTTGTAGAGAAGTCGTAGTTTGTTATAACTGGTTCTATTTCGTTGCCTTAGAATTACTATACATTTGTCTGCAATGAGATTTACTAGTTTATGTGTAGCCTTGGTTTGCTTTATCTGCAACTCGAATGCTCAGTCTAGGTCGCAAGACTCTACCTCCTTAGCAAAATTATATAACGAAACGTCCGGTTCAGATTGGGACAACGCTGACAACTGGTCAACAGGTCCTATGAACTTTTGGTACGGCATTTCCATCAAGAACAATTTGGTATGGAATATCAGTTTAGCCGATAACAACCTTTCTGGAGAACTTACGGCAGCATCGTTCCCAAATCACCTGTTAGGTCAAGTGGACCTTAGCTCGAATTCTATTTCAGGTGTTCCTTCATCCATTAAGGCGGAGTTTCTAAATCTCGCAAACAACACCCTTACGTTTACGCATCTGCTTCCTTATAATACGCTCGGGGACAGTTTTCTATATGACAACCAAGACAGTGTAGAGACATTCGTTACCTTATTCGCACAACAAAGGAGTGATATTGAACTTACAACATCTACTGATATGGGCGTACATGGTATCCAATACTTGTGGTATTTCAATGGTGATTCTATCAGCGGCGCAAACGCGTCAACTCTTATAATATCTTGTGTATCGCCAGCGGACTCTGGTGCCTATTCTTGCAGAATTACACACCCTGATTTGGCACAACTGCAGTTGTTTCGACAACCCATATTATTACAGGTCATTAAAGATGCACCCGACCCGGGTCAAAACAATCGAGTTTGTGGTGAAGACTATGTGATGCGTGGATCGAATCCAGTTTTAGGTGTTGGCAAATGGTCCCTAGTAAGTGGGCAAGGGACAGTTCTCGATGTAACAGATCCCAATTCTAAAATAACAAACCTTGAAGCTGGTATGAATAGGTTTGCCTGGACTGTTTCTCACGCTAAGTGTCCAAGTGAATCATCGATCGTTACTGTTGTAAAAGATACTATTGGGGAATTACCTATTGCAGGTAAAGACTCCGTCATATGTGACACCACGTTCACGCTAAACGCAACAAGTCCAATATATGGTGTTGGTAGTTGGGAGCTTATTAGTGGGTCATTAATCTTTGCTCAACCGACCAATATAAAATCAAATGTTGGTTCAATAGAGCCCGGTCAACATATATTAAGATGGAACGTAGACAACGGAGCATGTGCCTCATTTTTTGACGAAGTAAAAATTACCCGAGTAGAACCGTTAACCAAAAGTTACGCAGGAAAAGATACGGCCTTATGTGGAACAGAGCTGTTTCTTGATGCTGATAAAATTGAAAATGTCACTGGTGTTTGGACCATGGTTCAAGGTAAAGGGGATGTTTATGCCTCAAACATTGAAAACAGTTATGTAAATAATTTGGATGAGGGTTCAAACCTATTGGTTTGGTCTAGTACGAATGCATGTAACATAACAACATACGACACCATGCAGATTACGGTACACTGGTTTGTTGACGTAAATATCGGTTGGGATACAGCGATGTACTTCACACCTTCAACACCACTCATTTTAGCCAGAAACAGTGCTTCTGGTGGAACAGGTGCTTATACTTATAGCTGGTCTCCAACTTTAAATCTGGATAGCCCGAATACATCGGAGGGAGATTTTAGGCCACCCGATCTAGGCATCTACAGTTACAAACTAGTTGTAACAGATGAACTAGGTTGTAGCGATAGTGCTGAAAAAGACATCGATGTTATTCAAGTTATTACTTTAGATATACCGACACTTTTTACGCCTAACAACGATGGCGTAAACGATTATCTAGTGCTTCCTGGAATTGAAAGTTATCCTGAAAGTGAGTTTATTGTCATGGACCAATTTGGCAAAAAAGTGTATAGTAAAAAAGGGTATCAAAACGATTGGAGTGGAATAGGGAACCATGGATTTTATAATGGTCAGGTTTTACCCGAAGACACCTACTTCTATTTCTTAGATTTAATTGGTGAAAAGGATCGTGTACAAAAGGGATTCATCGTAATAAGGAGAGATTAGTATGAAGAAATATTATTTATTAATCACGTTCATTTGGTTGTCTACGAATTTGTTTGGTCAAACAAATTATCAGGCCAACCACTATATGTTTAATCAGCAATTGGTTAATCCGGCGTCAATAGGCAAAGACTACAAAGTAAAAGCGGGTATAGTAACAAATTCCTCGTTAACTGGAATCACTGGCGCTCCAAGGTTTATTGGTTTCCACCTATCCTCTCCAATCAAATTGACTAACGCTTTTGTTGGCTTAAACATGTCAAGCGTAAGTATGGGCGTAAACAATCAAACGGAAATTTCTGGTTTGTATAGTTACCGCATTACTGGAGAAAAATGGAAATTGAGCATGGGTCTTCAAGTTTCGGGGGTCAGTTTGGCCATGAACAATAATCAACTCAAAACCGGCGATGCTGGAGATGAACAATATTTAAAGTCGACATCTGGTTTTGGTTATAACGTTGGTGCCGGTGTATACGCGGATAATGGGACATCCTTTATTGGCTTATCTGTGCCAGGAATGCTCACCAATACGATTGACAACAACAGCGACCTCGCAACAGAATATGACGGGAATACTTTTCCAATTTTCCTCTCTGCAGGACATGAAGAGCGCGTGAATAAAAATTGGTGGTTGAACCCTTATGCTATGCTAAGGTATTATCCGAGTGGTCGCAATGTTTTAGACCTGAACCTAATGCTTGCTTTCAAAAACAAGGTTTGGGCTGGGCCATTTTACAAGATGGGGTCTCAGGCAGGTTTGATTGTTGGTTGTGACATCAATTCGTTTATCCAATTTAGTTATGCTGGAGGCATATCACAACAGCAAAGGACTGGATTCACAGGAAGCACGCATGAAATTTCTCTGTTGATTTTGATAAAAGACAAGGATATTAAAACATTCAATTCGTTAAGGTTTTTCTGATTATGATTAATAGACTTACACTAATTCTTCTATTGTTTTCGATTCATGTGTCTGCCACGGAAGTAAAATCTCCAATTAACTTAGGTAATTACCACATGATAAATAAAAATTATGCGATTGCCGTCGACCATTATGTTGCCGCACTTGGGAGGCTTCCGAATAACTACAAGGGTAAGCAATATGTTTTTATTACTGAACAACTAGCTATCGCAAACCAAAAACTTAAAAACTACAATAAAAGTGTTTTCTACTTTGACCAAGCAATTGAATCCGAGCTACGAACTCCAAATGCATTATTTCAGTATGCTAAGCTTTTAGTCACACTAAAACAATATGATAAAGCATCGAAGTTATTTACAGAATGGGGCGAACTAAGCGACAACAAGGTGGTAGCCCAAAACTACACTTCGTTTATTTCATCTATCAATAAATCTGACGGAATGGAATCTAAAATTGTTGTCACTAAAACACCATGGAGCACAGACGCATACAATGAATTTTGTCCAATACTACATCCTTCAGGAAGTATTGTTTATACATCGGATCAACCAAGTGTGAAGAATTCAAAACAGAATACGGATCAATCTTTTCCAATGAATTTATACAGTGTTCGTCGAGTGGATAATTATGAATTTGCCCCAGAAGTATCTCCTTTCTTTTCGAAAAAATCAGGTTATAACCGAGGTGTTGGTTGCTTAACCAACGATGGGAAGACCATTTATTTTACTGGTAACACAGAATCCAAAATACCTGTGTTTTCTAATAAACCAACCCAATTCAACCTTGGTATTTTTGTAAGTACCTACGACGGTTACAGATGGTCGAAACCACGAGAAATTAATATCTCCAATTCAAAGTATAATTATGCTTTCCCTACGTTAAGTGAACATGGAGACACGATGGTCTTTTCTTCGGACGCATTAGGTGGTGAGGGCGCAATGGACCTTTTTTACTCAACAAATTCAAATGGCGAATGGTCTACACCGGTCAATCTTGGCAACAAAATAAACACCTCAGGAGAAGAAATATACCCTAGACTTCAATACGATGGAAATCGCCACACACTTTATT